>JAEUAF010000712.1 GCA_019695485.1 Sorangium sp. | reverse complement strand
ATGCCGCGCGGGTGGGGGGGAGTATCGATTCCCACGCATCACCCCTTGCTATTGCAAAACCACATTGTCGCCAATGTCGGGCAAAAGCCGCGGTGTCACGGCTGGCTTCGCGTGGAGAGAGAGAATCGAGCGCGGGTGCGTCAAAAATCCGGCAGGAACCGCGCGCGTTAGGGCTGCTCCTTCCCGGAACTCGACGTCGTTCGCTCACTAAGTCGGGAAATGAGAGAGTCCGCGACTGCGAATTGAGAGGGGCGGGCTGACCCCTCACGCCTGGGGGGTAGCATAAGACCACTCTTTACGTGGGCGATAACTCGATGTTACCTTTAAAGGTGGTGTCGGCTGTCCAGAGCGGGAGTCGAAGCCAAAGAAAGGACCGCCTATGTTCGAGGGACAGAAGCCACCGGCACAGGTGCGGGGAAGCCAGGTTCGTGAGCTGTTGTGCCGAATTTGCGAGCGAGTGCTGGGACCCGCCGACATCCGTTTGAACGGATCCCGGCCGTGGGACATTCAGATTCACGACGAACGCGCGCTCGAGCGCTCCCTCTTGCACGGGTCGGTAGGCTTTGGGGAAAGCTTCGTGGACGGCTGGTGGAGCACACGCGATTTGGAAGAGCTGTCCTGTCGCCTGGCGCTGGCCAGCGTCGACGACGTCGCACGCTTACTTCCGGGCGGGCTCTGGCTCGGACTATTCGCCAAGCTCGCAAACCGACAAACGCGCCCGCGCGCACTCAGCGTCGTCAAAGAGCACTACGACTTCGGCAACGACCTGTTCTTCGGCTTCCTGGGCAAACACCCCAATTACAGTTGTGGCTATTTCTCGGGCACGCACGACCTCGACGAGGCCCAGCGCCTGAAAATGGACCTCATCTGTCAAAAGCTCTGCTTGCGCCCGGGAGATCGCCTGTTGGACGTGGGCGGCGGCTGGGGGGAGTTTGCGCACTACGCGGCCAGCCACTATGGGGCGCGCGTCACCAGCATCAATCTATCGGAGGCGCAGATGCAGGTGGGCCGAAAACGTTGCCAGGGGCTCGACGTTCAAGTCGTGCGCTCGGACTATCGCGACATGCATGGCGAGTTCGACAAGATCGCCGCAATCGCGATGTTCACCCACGTGGGCTACAAGAACTACCCCTCTTTCATGCAGACCATGCATCGCTTGTTGAAGCCCGAGGGGATTTTCCTGATGGAGGGCGTCTGGGGCAACTCTTCGGTGACCCATATCGACGCCTGGATGGACAAGTACATCTTTCCGAACGCCATGATCCCGTCCGGCGCGCAGACCTTCGCAGCCTTCGAAAAGCTGTTCGTGGCTGAGGACCTGCACAACTTCGCACCAAGCTACGTCGAGACCCTGCGCGCTTGGCGCAAGAACCTGGAAATTTCATGGCCCGGGCTCAGTCCCAACTATGACGAGCGGGTGCGGCGCATCTTCGAGTTCTACTTCAACCTAATCGCCGGTTTCTTCCGCGCCCGCGCCCTGCAAAATTGGCACTTGGTGTTGACCAAAGCCGGCAGGCCACAGCCGATTTGCCGGATCACGTGAGCGCCGAGAGCGAGTGCAGCGCGAGCGAGCTCGCGTTCACCCTTGGCGGCGCTGCCGCCTAGCGTTGCGAGCGGCGCGGACTTCGAGCGTTAGCGATTGTTGACCGCGAAGGCGCTGACGATCTCGGCAAACTCAGCGCGCGCATCTTCCTGCAGAAAGTGGCCCGCGGCGGGCAGGATCTGATGCGGCTGACCGCGCGTGCCCGGCACCCGCCTTTGAAAAGCGCGCTCTTGGCCACGCGTGAACGGATCGCGTCCCCCAAACACCGTGAGCAGCGGGCGCTCGAACCGCTCGAGCTTACTCCAAGCCTCACGATTGGCTCGCCCTTCGAGATCATCGGCCGCGACAGGCACCAGCAGGGGCAACGCTCGCGGCCCAGCCTGGTACTCTGCGCCCGGAAAAGGCGCGTCGTAACTAGCCTGCACACTCGCCGAAAGCTGGGCTAACTCCCCGACCAGCGCGCCCACCGAAAACTCCGGCACCGTCGTCACCCAACGCCGAAACTTCAGGAACTCCTCGGGCGCGCCGCGTTCGCCAGTCGGCAGGGTGGTGTTTGCGACCAGCACGGCACGAAAGCGCTCGGGCGCTTCTGCCACCAAGCGCAGCCCAAGCAGCCCGCCCCAATCGTGCGCCACCAGCAAAGCATCGGCGGGAACGCGCGCGGAGAAGAAGTCATCGAGCCAGCCTAGATGCCGGGCGTAGCTGTGCTCGCCGCGCGCTGCAGGCTTGTCGGAACGTCCAAATCCAATCAAATCGGGCGCTATCACCCGAAGTCCCCGCTGAACGAGCGGCCCCACGAGGTGGCGATAGAGGTACGACCAGGTCGGCTCGCCGTGAAGCAGCACGACCGCGCGCCCTTGCGCGGGGCCTTCGTCCAGGTAGTGCATGCGCGGCTGAAAGCCGTCGCTGCCTGGCAGCTCGTGGAAGTGAGGGGCAAATGGGAACTCGGGAAGTGCCTCGAAGCGCGCCGCCGGCGTTCGCAGCCAGCGCGGCGTCACGCGGCCGAGCGCGTTCCCAGCATCAGGCATCGCGATAGGTGCCCGCCGCTTGTTCGGCCGCAGCGCTGAGCCCGGAGCGCTCGAAAACCTCGAGCGCCAGACCAAGCGCGACGTCGGCAGAAGCGCGCAACCCGACGCGCCTCCGCCACACGGCGCGACGCAAATGAGTGCGCGCAACCTGCAAGGCGATTCCTCCGCGTGCGAACGCTTCCAAACTCGCCTCGAAGTGCGGCTCGGCCTCAGCGAAGCGATTGAGCGCAGCCAACGCCTCCGCGTAAACGCGCTCCGCGATCCCCAACGAAGCGACGAGATCTTGCTCGCGGGAAGACCTGCGAACGGCGTCGGCCAGCGCCAGCGCCTGCTCATAGCGGCCCGCCAGCAGCTCCATCTCTGCGTCAGCCGCCTCGTGCCAGTCCGCGAGCATCAGTCTACCGCCCATCTCCGCTGCAGCCTCGAGACCTTTGCGACGGCTGGCGCGCGCCTCTTCGTGGCGGCCGAGTTGGGCGAGCGCCCAGGCCGAGTTGTTGTGAGCGAGACTCGCGTGCAAGCCGTCACCGGTCTGCTTGGCGAAGTAGAGCACCTGTTGCATGTCAGCGAGACCCGCCGCGAGGTCACCCTTCAGCAAGATCGACGCCGACCCGCGCATCAGGTGCGCCGCCGAAGACAAACTGGGTTGCTCGATTTTGCGCGCACGTTCGTGCACGCGCAAAAGCTCGTGATCCCCCTCCGCACAGCGACCTAGCGCAACCAGCGTAAAACCGCGATAACCGACGGCTCTAAACCATTCGAACGGTTCGCCCAAACGCTCCAGCGGCTCAATCGACAGCGATAGCAACGGCTCGGCTTCCAGCATCTTGCCCTGAATGGCGAGCGCGATGGCGATCAAGCAGGAGGGCAACGCCAAGAGCTCGTCGTCCCCGGATTCCCGCGCAACTGGTAAGACTTCGCGGTAGCAAAGGACGGCCTGGCGCGGGTCACCGCGGTAGAAATGCACGCGACCCATGAAGTAGTTGGCGCGCGCCAGACGCAAGCGGTCCGCCTGCGTGGGCTCCCCGCCGTTCGCCAGCGCGGCCAGGCGATCCTTCACCTCTGCCATGCGTGCGAGGTTGGTCTCGGGGGAATCCGAGACCATCGTCACGTAAACTTGCTTCAAGCGCGCGTCGATGAAGAGACGCGAGCGCTGCTCATTCGCGGGCAAGCGTGCCAGCCACTCGATCGCGGCGGCGTAGTGTTTGCGCGCCACGAGGTAGGCGCAGCGATGAGTGGCCAAGTCGGCGGCCTGTAGGTGGTAGAGCGCCGCGCGATCACCGTCCTCGGCCTGCTCGGCGTAGTGCGCGAGGGCCGCGCTCTTGTGCGCGCGCTCCGCGGCGTCATAGGTCTCCTCTGCGACCGCGACGACAGCGCGATAGAGTGGGGCGCGGCGTTCCGCCGACAACCGCGACAGCAGCGCCTCGCGCAGCTTATCGTGAGCGAATCGCCACTCGTCCGCCCGACTTTCGAGCACCGCAGCGTTCGCGCAGGTCAACAGCCAAGACTCGAGGTCGACGTCGCCGGCCAACCGAGACAAGAGACGCAAATCGAGGCGGCGTCCGATCGCGGCGGCCACCTCTAACAGCGGGTGAAAGTCACTCGGCACGCGACCCACGCGATGCTGCACGATGCGCTCGATGCCGCCGGTCAAAAGCCCCTCGGGCAACTCACCGCGTGAGACCTGATCGAGCTGCCCAACCTGCTCGGCCAGAGCGCGCACGACCTCCACCAGGAAGAATGGATTGCCCTCGGTTTCTCGGCACAAGTACTCGACGAACTCAGGACGCCCGGCGCGCGCACCGAGCATCGACGCGCTGAGTCGCGCTACCTCTGGTTGCCCGAGACGCGGCAGCTCCAAGCTGCGCAGCGAACGCAATAACTTCGGGAGCTCGGGCGCCTCGTCGTTCCTGTAATTGGCCAGGATCATCAAGCGGAGTTCCGGCAGATAGCGTGTGACCCCCACCAGCAACGAAATGCTGTCCGCGCCCGCCCATTGCAGATCCTCGAGCACGAGCAGAATCGGCTTCGTCTGCCGGCGAAAGAGCGTCTCGATCGCGCGCCCCAAGCGCTCCTCCGCCAGCGACAGCCGCACTTTGGGGGCGTCCGGGATGGCGCGCTCGAGCATGACGGGCAGGTCCGGGAGCAGTTCCTTCAAAATGGCGAGCGTCTCGTCATCGAGGCTCGCCTGAAGGCAGAGACTTCGCAGGAGCGGCAACCAAACCTCATAAGAGCCAGCGCCCTCGGCTTGGGCTTGGCCGTGAGCCACGTGCACGCCGCGCACCATCGCCAGCGTCTCGAGCTCACTGACGAGGCGAGACTTGCCGACGCCGCTTTCGCCACCGACGAGCCAGCCGCTGCCGGCACCGCCCAAAGCGGCGTCGAGCGCGAGGATAAGCTCGGTCATCTCCGCTTCACGCCCCACGAACTCCGAGGCCTGCAAGTAGCTCTCACGCGTCTCCGACGTGTCGAGCGGCAATTCGCGACCCACCGCACGCCCGAGCTCGGCCAGCACTTCCCCGGCACTGCCGTAGCGATCCTCTGGCGCCGGCGCACAGAGCTTGGCGAGGATGACGTCGAGCTCTTGCTGGGCCGTCCCCATGTCTTCTGCGGCCGGCGAGCTCCTGAGTTTGGGCAAGTGCAGTGACTCACCCGGGCGCATCTCTGTGATGCGCGTCGTGCTTACGGCGCTCGCCATCGCCCAGCCGCCGAGCAGCGCGCCCGCGAGCACTCCAAAGGCATACAAATCCGAGCGCACGCTGGGCGCGGCGCCGGTCAGTAACTCAGGCGCCATGTATGGCCGCGTTCCCGCGATCCGCCGCGGACCTCGTTCGGAGGTTGCCACGCCAAAGTCGAGCAGCTTCACGCGGCCGTCAACGCACAGCACATTGGATGGCTTGATGTCGCGGTGGATGATGCCGCGCCGGTGAACATAGGCGAGTGCCCGCAAGAGCTGCGCCAAGAGCTCGATCTTGAGATTGAGCGAGGCGTCGCGCCCCGCTGCCAATAGATCGCTCGCCGCCGGTAGGTACTCCATCGCGAAGTACGGCCCCAGGCGTTCATCGAACCCGTAGTCGATCACGCGCACGACGTTCGGGTGGTGCAAACTCGAGAGGATTTCGAATTCGCGCGCGATCGCCAGCCACGGCTCGCGCTCATGGGACCGCGCGTCCATACGCCCGAGGTTTGCCACGAGCTTCAGTGCGACGACGCGCGAGTCAGTGCGACGCGTCGCCAGGTGCACGGCACCCATACCGCCCTCACCCAGCGATTCGCCCAGCACGTAGCTGCGGTCCAGCACATGCCCCTGCTCCGGCAAAGGCGCAGGCGACGCTAGCGATGAACGCTCCGGAACCATTGGCTAAGCCCCGCACATTATCACGAGGCACACGCGAGAAGATCGATTGTCCACGCGCGCAACACGGCCAGTATGGCTGACAGGCGGCTGACTTATCAACCCACGGGGTCTATGAACCCCGCGACAGGAGCAGGTCAGTGTGTGTGTATCGTTCACATGCGGGGCGGCGGCACACTCGTCGGCGCAGGCCCCGGAACGATGCTTACATGTTCCTCGATCGGACGATGTCGGAGTTTCTGCGCCAGGTGCGAGAGGCCACGCCCAACTAGCGCCCCAAGGCCGCCGAGCATGAGCGCGTTTCCGACCAACAGAGACAGTGCGCGATGGTTTAGCAGCCGCCCGCCCCAGTGCATCAAGTCAGCCAGCTGCGACCAATCGGGTCGCATGGAAAACTGGGTCTCCGCCGAAAGGCGGGGCGTCAACCTGAGGTCGAACCAGGCGTAGGCAAGCACGAGCAGGGTTAGCAAGAGCCAGAGCCGGACGAAGCTGCGTGCCGAGTCCACCTCGAATTCTAGCACGCACTCGTGCTCATCACTCGCGCGCTCGTTCGCTCTTCTCGATTAATGGGAGAGTGAGACCACAGACTCAGAGCCAAGGCAGCCCAAGCGCTCAATCACACAAGGTGCGCGGGACGACACGACGACAGTCACAGAAATATGCCGGCAACGCATGCGACCAAGCAGGTGGCGAGGAGCCCACCGAACATGGCGCGCAGCGCCAAACGCGAGATGTCCGCGCGACGTTCCGGCGCAAGGCTCGAATAGCCGCCGATCTGGATGCCCACGCTTCCGAAGTTGGCGAAGCCGCACAGGGCGTAGCTCGCCAACACGCGCCCGCGCTCGCTCAACCACGTCGGATCCTTCGTCAACATTTCCGCCATGTGTGAATAGGCGATGAACTCGTTGAACAAGGTCTTCTGCCCAAGCAGAGCGCCAATTTTGCTGACATCAGAAAGGGGCACGCCCAGCAGCCAAGCCAAGGGCGCGAAGGCCACCGACAGCACGCGCTCCAAGCCAAGGTCGACACCGAGCAAGTGACCGAGCGCAACGAGGCCGGCGTTGGCGAGCGCCGTGAACGCCAGGAAGACGACCAGCATAGCCGCCACGTTCGCCGCGAGCTTCAGACCTTCGGCCGTCCCTGAGGCGATCGCGTCCAGCGCATTCTCACTCGCGCGCGGCAAGGCCAGCTGAACCTCACGGCCTTCTACCGGCTCTGACTCGGGGAAGAGCAGCTTGGCAATCACCAGCGACGCTGGCGCGCTCATCACGCTCGACGCGATCAGGTGACCAGCAATGCCGGGGACGTGCGAACCCAACATGGCGACGTACGCCGCCAGCACGCCCCCCGCGGTCGTAGCGTAGCCCGCCACCATGCACGCGTGGATTTCGGACGCCGTCATCTTTGGGAGATAGGGGCGAATCACGAGCGGCGCCTCGGTCTGCCCCACGAAGACGTCTGCCACCGTAGAAAAGCTCTCGGCGCCGCTGACGCGCAGACTGCGCGACAGCAGCCGCCCGAAACGCTCGATGATCCACGGCATCACTCCCAGGTGATAGAGCAAGCTCATCAGCGCCGAGAAGAACAGAATCGTCGGCAACACCTGAAACGCGAACACGAAGCCGAATGTCTTGGGATCGGAGACCAAGCCACCGAAGACGAAGCTCGCGCCCTCTCGCGTGAAGCCGAGCAGGGCCTCCACGGCGCTGTTGGCCACTGAAAAGAGCCGAGTCAACGGCGTCTTTAGCACCAGGACTGCCATCACCACCAACAACGCCACGCCGCCGCCCACGGTGCGCCGGCTGACCAGGCGCCGTCGATCGCGTGGGCAGCCAGCGAACGCGAGGGCGAGCATCGCGAGCGCGCCGAACGCGCTGGTCAGCCGCTCGACGAGCACCCCGCTCAGCTCTTCTTCCCGAGCAACTCGGGCAGCACGCTCGAAGCAGTGCCGAGCCTCGCGATGCTGTCCAGGTGGTGCGCGAGGAACGCCCGGTTGTCGAGCACGCTGAGGTTTTGCATCTCCAACGCGCCGATGCGATCCCCCGGTGTGAACGCAGGGTCCTCCACGCGTTCCATGGAGAGCTTCTCGGGGCCGTAGGCCATGTAGGCGGCCTTGGTGTTCAGGATCGAGTAATCGTCACCGCGACGGAGTTCGAGGGTCACCGATCCCGAAACGCTCGGCGCGAGCCAGCGCGTGAGCGCATCCTTCAACATCATCGCTTCGGGGTCGAACCACTTGCCCTCGTACAGCACGCGTCCGAGGCGGCGCCCGAGATTGAAGTAGAGGTCGAGCGTGTTCTCGTTGTGAATCGCCGAGAGCAGGCGCTCCCAGCCAATGTGCAGCAGCGCCATGCCGGGCGCTTCGTAGATGCCGCGGCTCTTGGCGTCGATCACGCGGTTCTCTATCTGGTCGCTCATGCCGAGCCCGTGCCGACCACCGATGCGATTCGCCTCGCAAAAGAGCTCGAACAGCGACTCGTAGCGACGCCCGTCGATGGCCACTGGCAGCCCATCCGCGAACTCGATCGTGACCTCCTCGGTCTTGACGACGGCGTCCGGGCGAAAATGCGCGACGCCCATGATCGGATCGACGATGCGCATACCCTTGTCGAGTTGCTCGAGATCCTTGGCTTCGTGCGTGGCGCCCAGCACGTTGGCGTCCGTACTGTAGGCCTTCTCCACGCTCATCGTGTACGGCAGCCCGATACCGTTCAGGTACTCGCTCATCTCTTTGCGGCCGCCGAAGGCGTCGACGAACCGCTGGTCGAGCCAGGGCTTGTAGATCTTGAGCTCGGGGTTCGTGAGAATTCCGTAGCGATAGAAGCGCTGGATGTCGTTGCCCTTGTGCGTGCTGCCATCGCCGAACACATGCACGTCGTCTTCGCGCATCGCGCGAATGATTGCGGTCGTGGTCACAGCGCGACCGAGCGGCGTGGTGTTGAAGTACTTCTTGCCTCCGCTCGAGAGATGGAAGGCGCCACACTGAATGGCTACGATCCCTTCGCGGACGAGCGACTCACGACAATCGATGAGCCTCGCCTGCACGGCGCCGTGGTCGAGCGCGACCTGCGGGATGGCCGCTGGATCGGCCTCGTCGGGCTGCGCGAGGTCAGCGGTGTAGGAGAAGACCTTCATTCCGTTGCGGGTGAGCCAGGCAACGGCGCAGCGCGTGTCGAGTCCGCCAGAAAAAGCGATCCCGAGGCGGGTGCCTTCGGGAGGAAGGGAACGATAGATTCTGCTCATGGCGCCCGAGCCCTAGCACGGCGCCCGAAGCTTGGACACGACCGCCGCCTGGCGCCGCGCGCGGAGCCAAGTTGACGGCGCGGGCCTCTCGGCCAAGCCACGTACAGGCTCGCCCGCGCAGCCGATCGCCCAACGCTCCCCGCCCTGCCCCAGCCGGGGGGTCGATGGGGCTGCGTGGCAGTGCCGGATGCGACTGTTACGCGCTCAGGGCGTAGGCGTGCAGTCCCCGGCTTTGCAGAATTCGTTGGGCTTGCAAGATGTCCCGCAGCTGCCGCAGTTCAGCGGATCCACCCACAGGTTCGCTTGACACTGGTCGCATCCGAAACCGTCCAGGCAGGCGCCCCGAACACACTGGTCTCCGTCGCAGACTGGCACCGCATTGAACTTGCGACACGGCTCGCAGCTGTTCGGATCGCAGCCGAACGCCGGGTCATTGGTCAACACGCAGCTGCCATCGCACAACTTGCGCCCCGCGCCGCAGCGCGAGAGCTCCGAGGTGTCGACCACCAGCGAACAGCCGACGACGAATGACAGCGCGATGAACAGCGCGCGACTGAGGCAAGACAACCAAGAGAACTGGTTCGAGCTTTCGGCGACCATGCTTCGATGCACCTAAAAACGCCGACTGAACGAGAATTCGAGGCGAGTCGCGGACAACGAAACCTCGGGCAAGTAAGCGGCGGGGGTGGCCGCCAGGCTGGGGCGCGCGAAATAGGTGTACGCCGCGAAGCCGAGGAGAACGACCCCGCTGCCCCCGAAGGCATCAGCCAACAAGAGTCGCGTCTTGATCGGCTTTTCCACCGACGGACGACAGGCGGGCGCACACGAGTCGCGCGCGGCAGACAAAGACGACAGCGCGGACCCGAGCAGCGCGCCACTCACCCCAAAGGCGAGCAGCGCACCCCCCGAGAGCCAATAGGTCTCGGCGCGCACGGGACGGCCTCCGCGTGGCCGCGATTCCGGTTGATTCCGCGGCGGCGCGAGCGCTGGCTGCGGATTCGGCGCCGCCACAGAGGGGTCCTTCGGCGCCGGCTCGAAGCGAACCCGAATCAGCTGGTTCTTTTCGCCCACTCGCGTTTCGAAGCGCTGCTCGGAGACTGGATGCCCTGAGAGGGTGGCGCGCAACACATGCGTACCGGGCAGCACTTCGATCGGCCCAAGTGGCTCGGGCACTTGCAGCGGCTGACCGTCGAGTTCGAGAGCGACGGGGTCCCGCGCATTTGCGTCCTTCTCCACCATCACGAGCAGCGTTGGCAGGGCATTCGAGATGTCCGTCAGCCAAGCGCGACAGTCGGCCCGGATCGAGAGCGGGCAGCTCGCAGCCGCACACTCCAGCGTTGCCTCGCGCGCCGTGAGCCAGCGCTCTGCAACGCGGTCCACGTGGGCGCGTTCGTGGCTCTGCACGCAGTGCTCGACCGTGGAGGTGGACGCCTCCGGCGCATTTTCAATCGCCGATTGACCGAAAGCCACGCCCTCCAAAAGACCTAGTAGGCATGCCACCGACGACAAACGCGACACGCAGCTCATTCTTGACCGGGTCCCTCGAGCAAGCGCGCTTGCCAGCGCTCGAGTAATGGCGCCGCGGCCCGAAATTGCTTTAGTGCGTCGTCAATCGTGTCGTCACCGCGCGTCGGGTCGACCAACGCCTGAAGCTTCTCGTAGAGGTCTGCGGCAGGGTAGTAGAAGGGAAGCAGGCCCGATGTGGCCAACACCACGGTCGTCTCCCGCGCGTTGAACGCATCGCGAGTAGCCTGATGCAACGCGGCAAGGGGCCCGCTGATTGCAGCGTCACTACGCGCTGGAAGCGAGCCCTTCTCTCGGCTGAACGTGGCTTGCACGCTCGGGTCAGACATCAGCTGCAGTAACTCCAGCGTTTCTTTCTGATGCCGGGCCTTGAGAGGCAACGGAAAGGTGTCCGAAGTGAATACGAACGTCTGCTCACTGCCCGGAAAGGGCACGGCAACGACAGCTCCGGAAACCAACTCATCTTGTAGCGGTCGATTCGCCCAGTCTCCCGTTACCGTGAAGAGCGCCGCGCCCATTCGCACGTTCTCCACGGCTTCCGCCCAGGTATCTGAGGGCAGCGCCGAGTTCGCCAGGGAACGCGCACACGTCAAAGCTCTCCGCACTTCCACGGAATAGTCACCGCTGCCGTCGAGAGCTGTCGGAGCCCGCCCCTGAAACAAATCCGCGTAGAAGCGACCGTCGGTGAGCGCAGGCAGCAGATTCTCGAAGACCAGCTGCGTCAGACTGAATTTGTCTTTGGTCGCGAGCGCAATCTTTCCGAGCAGAGCGCCTCGCGAGTCGGCCGCGCAGAGCTCGTCGATGCCGAGGAACTGAGTGCGCTGATACTGCTGTTGCAAGACCACCGCATTGAAGTAGAGGACGTTCAGCCGATGAATGTTGAGTGGCACCGCAACGGCCAGCGGCGGTGAGCCGATCGAAATCCCCGCCCTGAGCTGAGCAGGAATCACGTCGAACAGCCGAGACGAAGCAAGCGCCGCGCTGAGGTCGCTCAGCAAATTGCGAGGCGGCTGCTCGACACCATCTGCACTCTGAGTGTCGACGACGGACCAACGCAGGAGGTCGGCACCCAGGTTGGCTTGGAAGGACGAAGGGGGCCCCCCGGCCAATATCTGAGCAGCCACGCGTTTGCGAAGGTCATCCGCGGTGGGATCGGCGGGCGCATCGACGATGACTTCGGAGTGCGAGCGCTCGAACTCGCGCTTCAGATGCTCGAATGGCAAGCCCTCGCCTCCGGGCTCCCACCAGCTGGCGACCTCGATGCGAACCTGGTCGGGCTCCGGACTACACGCGACGACCGTGAGCAAAAACGCTAGACGCAGGGCGGCTCGTACCCTTGAATCCCGGGCGCGCCCCCTTCGGAGCGCCGACGCTGCATCCTTCCCTTGGGACACTGGGCCGGATATTAGCCAGAACTTCAGGGGCGCTGCGACCCCATCCGGCGCATTTCGTACCTTCCTCGGCGAAGGTTTCGTGACGACGCGACCTCTAACCAGAAAGCAACTCTGGAGCATGGTGGATTTTCCCGAAACAGAACCCTCCCGGTTGATGGAGGAACCCGGAGCGGCTGGCCGCTTGCTGCGCGAAGTAATGGCTGGAACCGAATCCGAGCTCGACGAAACCAAAGCATTTCAGAGGGTTGAGCGTGAGCGACTGCGTCGACGCGGGCGTACTAAGCGAGTCGTCTCCTATACGGCGCTGGCGGCCGCCTTCGCACTCGGGCTCTTCGCTCGTGCGCACTGGCGAGACGATCGGCAGCCGCCGGACGTCCGGGCCGAGGTGCTGCGGCCGCGACGCGTGCCCGTTACGAGTGCAGACCCGCAACCCAAAGCCGCCGGGACCCACGAGTCACCGACGCTGGTACCAGCACCGCGTGCAGTAACCTCTGCGCCGATGCCGTTCACGCCCAGCGAA
>JAEUAF010000675.1 GCA_019695485.1 Sorangium sp. | reverse complement strand
GTGGCAGCGATCTGAACGTCGCTCGGCGTCGTAACCCACGCCTGAACCAAAGCCATCTCGTCCGACCCCAGATCACCCATCGTGGTCCGTTCGCTGGTCAGCCATTTGCCCTGGCGACGCGTCGCGAGCAGCGCGTGAAAGTTCGCCAAGGAAGCGATGCCATCTCCGTAACTCAATAGGCCGTAGTCGGTGGGATCGCTGGGCGCGCTGAACAGGCCAGAAAGCCCACTCAAGCTCTGCTGCATCATGTCCGTCTCACCTGCCGCGATGATGCGTAGCTTCCCGGCCAAGTTGAGGCGAACTCGCAATTGGGAGCCAGGCGCGATGGGCTGCTGCGGAACCACCCGCCAGGCGCTGCTGCTCTCCTGCTTCAACTGGCAGGGGGCGGGATCGCAGTCCGCAGCGTTGATTGCGACCGGCGGCGGCTGCGAGGTGCGGTTGGCAAACACGCGGAACGCGAGATCGGGAACGGCAGCAGCTTCCGTGTTGGTGTAGGTGACCTCCTCAGTCAGCGTGAAGACGGTTAGATCATCGCCGAGTGTGAGATTCAGTCGGTAGCGGGGCAAATTCTCGAGCTCAGGGGTCCGCGTCGCTGCGAGCTCCGCGCGTGTCGCCGGACGCAGCCACGCCAAAGGCGCGCTGAGCTGCGGGTCAGGCTCGGCCCTGAGTGTGTTCACCCATGAGAATAGCCAAATGCCGGCCCCGGCCGCCCAACGCGCACGCATCCGCCAACCGTACCCTCGAAGCCGCGCCGGGGCCCGCACTTGTGCGCGCTCCTGGGCAAATCTCCGGCTGGCCCGAAGGCCGACCCGGCACACGCTGCCCCTCTCCACTTCCAACGTATGCCAAAGACCGGGGCTTGCGACAAGCCCCAGGGAGTGCCGCAGAGTCACTGCCCATGACCAAGCATGCAGTGGTGATTGCTGGAGGCGGACCGACTGGGCTGATGTTGGCGGCCGAGCTGGCGTTGGCGGGCGTCGATGTCGCGATCGTCGAACGGCGGGAGAGCCAGGCGCTTGCCGGCTCGCGCGCGGGCGGGCTGCATTCACGCACGATCGAAGTGCTCGATCAGCGTGGCGTCGCGGAGCGCTTCCTCTCGCAGGGCAAGGTCACGCAGGTCGGCGCCTTCGCGATGGTCGCGCTCGACATCAGTGATTTTCCGACTCGCCACAACTACGGGCTCGCGTTGTGGCAGGAGCACATCGAGCGCATCCTCGCGGCCTGGGTCGAGGAGCTTTCGGTACCGATCTATCGCGGGCGCGAGGTGACGGGCTTTGCGCAGGACGAAACCGGCGTCGACGTCGAGGTTTCCGCCTGCGAGACCACGGCAGAGTCGTTCGAACGCACGTCGTTTCGGGCCGCGTACCTCGTCGGATGCGACGGCGGTCGCAGTCTGATCCGCAAGCGGGCCGGTATCGACTTCCCGGGCTGGGACCCTTCCACCAGTTACTTGATTGCCGAAGTCGAGATGACCGGCGAGCCTGCGTTTGGCCTGCGCCACGTTGGCCGGGGTGTCCATGGCATCGGCAGGCTGGAGGATGGGAAGCGCGTGCGGGTGGTGTCGAGCGAGCAGCAGGTCAGGCAAGGGGACGAGCCGACCATAGACGACCTTCGCGAGGCGCTCGTCGCCGCCTACGGAAGCGACTTCGGCGTGCACAACGTCACGTACCTCTCGAGGTTCACCGATACCACTCGACAAGCGGCGCGCTATCGGGAGCGGCGCGTACTTTTGGCTGGCGACGCAGCTCATGTGCATTCGCCGTCAGGTGGACAAGGACTCAACATCGGCGTCCAAGATGCCGTGAACTTGGGATGGAAGTTAGCCCAAGTGGTGCGCGGCACAGCGCTCGAGAACTTGCTCGATACCTATCACGCCGAGCGGCATCCGATCGCAGCGCGCGTGCTCAAAAACACCATGGCCCAAACCGCGCTCAACCGCGGCGACGATCGCACGCAGGCCTTGCGCGAGATCCTATCGGAGCTCGTCAAATTCGACGAGCCCCGCAAGAGATACGCCGCGATGATCTCCGGCCTCGACGTTCACTACGATTTTGGCGAGGGGCACCCGCTGCTTGGGCGGCGCATGCCTGACCTCGACTTGGTCACGGAAAGCGGCCCGCGGCGGGTGTTTACACTGCTCCACGCGGCCCGCCCGCTGCTGCTCAATCTCGGTGAGCCCGGCGCCCTCGACATCGCGCCCTGGGCGGACCGCGTTCAACGGATCGACGCTCGATACACGGGATTGTGGGAACTCCCACTGCTCGGCGTGGTCGAGCCTCCCGCTGCGGTGTTGATTCGGCCCGACGGCTACGTGGCGTGGGCATCCGACGGGGCGGCTCAGGGCCTTCATGAAGCGCTCAGCACCTGGTTCGGGCCAGCGCAAGCTTGAGCGACGGCCCTTGCACCGCATCGGCGTGGGGGCGTCGGCGCGCGCACTGTTTGCGCGCGGAAGTGCGCTCAAGGCCAGGAGTGGCGCGTACTCCAAGCGTTCGCGGTTCTCGCGCAGACTCAAGCGACGGCACTCTTCGCCAAAGTTGGCTCCGAAAGACAGAGGCAGCGCGGGCTACTCCTCGGGCACGAGAAGTGCAGCGAACCCCAAGCATGACACGGCCATTCAACCCGAAGCGCTCCTGGGTATTGGTTGTCGCCGCTGTTACACTTGGCTGTAGCAACGACAAGCCGCATCCCGGCGCTCAAGGCGGGAGCGCCGGCGCGGAGTTCGGCGGCAACGAGGCGGGCGGCAGCGCCGGAGCCAATCGTGGCGGAGCCGGAGGTTCCACCGGCGGCGGTACTACCATCCCGTGTCCCGAAGAACCAAGCGGCGGTGGGGGTGCGGGGCACGCCGCTGGCACCTCCGGCATCGCGGGTGAGCAGAACCGCTGGCCCGATGGTGCGCCGTGCCACGCCACATCCCTCTACTGCATCGCCAAGGATGCACGGACTTGTGTCTGCACGGGCGGAAGCTGGCTCTGCTTTGGCGGCGTCGACCCCATCGATTCGACCGAAACGGTCCTCACGGGGGCCTACCGGGGCGAAGATAATCAGGCCTGTGCAACCTGTGCGGAGGCGCACTGCCTCACTGCCCAGCAGTGGCCCTGCGATCGCTCGGGCTCGCCGCACGAGTGTCTGCACTTGCTGGCGTGCGAGCTCGAATCCGGATGTCCACGCGCCGAGAACGGCGTGAAGAGCTGTTATTGCGGTAGCGCCGACCCCGCATCCGCGTGCCTGTATACGAACGACGCCAACGGCATCTGTCGGCGTGAAGAGTCGACCGTGTTCACCGCGCCACTTACCGCGCTCACCAACTACTTCAACCCCTCGTCCAGCAGCGGCGCTGCCAACAGCCTCGCAGCATGCCTGGCGGAGAACTGTGCGAGCTGCTTCAGGGCTAACGAACAGAACCTGTGCCCGACCGTGTCAGCGCTCTCGGTGGACGTGAGCGTCGCCGTGGGCAGGCCGGGGCAGTTGCGCGCACTGGCTTCGGACCCAGAGCAAGCGCCCGACGCTCTCAGCTATGCGTGGTCCGTGCGGCCAGCAGAGGCGGGTGTGATTGCGGACCCGAACGCCGCCAACACGGTGTTCAACTGCGCTTCGCCTGGTAGGGCAAGCATCAGCGTGCAGGTCAGTGATGGCGATCCGGCCTGCGACTTTCAATTCTCGCGCAGCGTCTACTGTCAGCAGCCCCTGTGTCAGTTCGAGCCGCTGGGCGCCTCTGCGCGCGCCGCTTTCGTGGGCGAGTCGATCACCCTGAGCCTCGCACCGCCAAGCTCGGGACCGCTCCAAGTGGAATGGTCGTCGATTCCGGTCGACCTCGGAACCCTGAGCGCAGTGGAACCAGACACGGCGACTTACACGTGCATGTCAGCGGGGATCGTAACCGTCACCGCGAACACGACCCAGGGAGGCTGCACCGCGCCTCTCTCCCTGTCCCTGACGTGCACGACCCCGGACTCCCCGGCAGCCCAGGTTCCGCAGTCGACCGAGAGCGCGTTGACGCGCGCCTACTTGGGGCAGAACAATGAGGCGTGTTGGAATTGCGCACAAGCGAGTCCTTGTCTAGATCCTGACGCCACGCTGCCCTGCGAATTGCGCAGCGATCCTGCGGAACGCGCACTCTGCCTCCGCTTGCTGCAGTGCGAGATCGAGTCGGGTTGTGCGACCGAGTATTGGAGCTGCTACTGCAAATCAGCGGACAGCTGCTTCATTGCCAGTGACGGTCGCCAGGGCGGCGGCGTCTGCAGCACGCAGATCGAGAACGCGCTCCAAACGACTGACCCAAGCGCGGTCGGCAGCCAATCGGGCGACCCCACGCTGCCCGGCGCGCCGGCGAACCTGCTGACGCAGTGCTTGGCAGCGAGCGGCTGTAGTAGCTGCTTTCCGGCCGCCAATCAGTGACCGGGCCGGCTGCGCCATGGTTCCGGCCCACGGTGGCGCGGCTCGTGAGCGCTGCGCTCGACTTATTCGAGAGTGCGATAGCTCTCGGGTGGACCGAAGTAACTCTCACGCACGCCGCCCGTGTCTACCACGAGCTTTTGCACGATGACTGTTGGATCCACCATCCAGAACTTCAAAACGTGGGTGCCTGCCGCCCCTACAAAATGCGTGGTCTTCGTGAGGTTGCAGTTGTCCGAGGTGTGACGCTCCCAGGTGCGATTCCCACCGCCCGTGAGATCATCCCCAAGGTTGACGTTTACGGTTTGAATCGGCGCTGCGTCGATCGAGATGCCATAACGGAGACCGCCATTATGCAAAACACTGTTGCGTGGCGACAGGTAGACCGAGACGCTCACATCCCCGGCGCCCAACAGGTACATATCGTATTCGAGGTGCGGGCTATCCCCGCCGGGCGTCTGGGCCGGCGCCGTGACTGGGCTTGGCGTCATAGCGGCGCCGGTGCGACCGATGTCCGGCAAGAGCTGAAACGAGACGCCCCCAGAGCTCACGAGCCGGCTATAGTGAGCGGCCTCGATCGAGACGGCACCGCCGGCCTCGATGAAACGCTTCGGCAGCCAATCCGCAAGCTGGGGGATCTCGAGCGTTGCTTGCACTGGGACGACCGTGTGCTGGTCGTCGTTCGACGTCACACTAAAAGTAATAGGGATCGACGCGATGCCCTGGGGCGCGTGGGGCCAGTCAACGGAAATCACGGCGCGCACTTCTTTCGTCTCCTGATCGATGGTGCCAGCATTCGGCGTCACGAAAATCCAAGGCAGAGCGTAGGCGTTTCCGTTCGAATTCCCGGGCGGCGCATCGACGGCTATTTGATAATCGAAGGCAGCGGAGCCTCGGTTGAACACCTCGATGTATGGCGGGCTTCCCGTCTGATACGAGCTCAAGGTGGGTAACACGGC
>JAEUAF010000662.1 GCA_019695485.1 Sorangium sp. | reverse complement strand
TCTTGCGGTGGGACATGGGAGCTTCACGGGGTCACGCTCGCCCGATGCGAACGTCAGCTGCGCCGCGCGCCGGCCAATGTCGCCAGTTTCAAGAGCCGTGCCTGGGTCTCTTCCAGCGAGGTGCGCTCTTGGGTGCGTTGCTTCAAGAAGAGATCGATGGCCGGATGAGCGGCGCAAGCCGCGTCCACGCGCGGATCACTACCGGCCACGTAGGCTCCGACCTGGATCAGGTCCACGATCTCGCGATAGGCAGCCATCATGTCGCGCACGGCGCCACCCGCGCGCTGCACTTGTTCGGGCGCGATTTCCGGGGCAAGTCTCGAGATGCTCTGCAGCACATCGACCGCGGGAAAATGGTTCCGCTCGGCTAGGCTGCGCGAAAGCACGATGTGGCCATCGAGGATACTGCGCACGGAGTCGGCAATCGGATCGCTGAGATCATCGCCCTCGACGAGCACCGTATACAACGCCGTGATGACGCCGGGCCCGCCCGACGTCCCGGCGCGCTCTAGGAGGCGAGGTAAGGCCGCAAATACGCTAGGCGGATAGCCTTTGGTGGCCGGCGGTTCCCCCGCTGCGAGCGCGGCTTCACGCAGCGCCATGGCGTACCTGGTCACCGAATCCATCACGAGCAGCACACTCTTGCCTTGGGCTCGGAAGTACTCGGCTATCGCCGTTGCGGCCTCGGCCCCGCGCGCGCGCACCAGAGGCGGCTGATCGCTCGTCGCCGTCACCAGCACCGACTTTGCCAATCCGTCGGGTCCGAGCGACTGCCGCACGAAGTCGTTGAGCTCACGACCGCGCTCTCCAACCAACCCGACGACATTGACGTCGGCCTGCGAAGAGCGGCAAATCATGCCGAGAAGCGTGCTCTTTCCGACGCCGGCGCCAGCAAAAATGCCCATTCGCTGACCGACGCCGAGCGGCAACAGTCCGTCGATGGCGCGCACGCTGGTGCGAAACGGCTGATCGATCGGACGCCGAGCGAACGCCGGAGGCGGCGCGGCGTGCACCGCTTGCATCCGCTCGGCGACAAGGTTCGGCCCGCCGTCGAGCGGCGCGCCAAATGGGTCAATGATGCGTCCCAGCATGGAACTCGCGACCGGCACAGCGCCGCCGCGGTGTGTCTGCACCACGCGAACTCCCGGCCGCACTCCCGCGAGCGAACCGAGCGGCGTCGTCAGCAGGCGGCCGCCGCGAAAGCCTACGACTTCGACCTCCAGCGACGTGCCAAAGGCGTCCTTCAGGGCCAACGTGTCGCCAACCGCCGCGCGCAGCCCCCCGATTTCGACGATCAGGCCGACGACGTCGAGCACGATACCTTCCGGTTCGTGAACGTGCGCGTTGCGACAGCGCTCGATCAATCGATTGAGCATATTCAAGGCACGCTCGAGTCGGGCTTGAGGGCGTGCAGCAAGGTCTCGAGGCGGGATTCGATCGACTCGTCGACCTGGCCCATCTCGGTTTCTACGCGGCACCCATAGGCATCGAGCGCGGCGTCGAAGCGGACTTCAAAGCGGCTGCCGACCCCGCGCAAGTCCTCCTCGAGCCGTTCGCGCATCGTCTCGAAGCCCGGTCCGAGCGTGACCAACACGCGCTCGTGCTGGCCAAGCGCGCTGATTCCTTCGCGCACCAAGCCGCGCACGACGCTGGGATCCAGGCTCAATTCGCGCCCGATCACGCGGCGCGCGATCAGCGCGGCAAGCTCGGCCAACTGCGACGCCGTCTCCGACAAGATCCGCTCTCGCTCACCGGCAAACAGCAAAATGGCCTCTTCGAAGCCCTGCACGAGCGCGGGATCGATGACTGGCGCCGCCGGCGGCGCCGCCGCTGATTCCTGCTTGGGCAGCGGGTTGACCGCCACCGGCACGGGCGCGTGTGCGTGCGCGGAGGGCCGCTCTGAACGATGTCCGAGCGATTCAGGCAGCAAGCTCGCGCGCGGGCGAGCCGCGTATTCTTGATCGAGCTCCTGTCGCACAGCGTCCACGAATTCACTCGGCAGGCGCGGCGGGCGCAGTGACGATTCCCCACGCCGGTCGAGATCTGCCGAGCGATTGGGGAGCCACGACGGCATGCGTCGCTTGGCAGCGCTCACGTCCGCGAACTTCGCGTTGGGCGCGCTGCCGGGGAAGGAGCGGTCAAACCATCGCATTGTCGTTCTCGAGGGAAATCGTGCCTTCTGCGTCGAGCCGCAGCGCGACTTCGACGATCTCGCGCTGGGCCGCCTCGACTTCAGCGAGGCGCACGCCACCCACCGACTCCATGTCCTCTCGAATACGCTCCGCCGCGCGCTTCGACATGCTGCTAAACACGTGATTCTTGAGCGCGTCGGACGCGGTCTTGAGGGCGACGGTGAGCTTTTCCACGGGAACGGCTTCGAGCAGCGAACGCAGCGCGCGCGCGTCGAGCGCCCCGAGGTCCTCGAAGGTGTACATGGCACGCCGAATTTCGACGGCCAACTCGGAGTTGCCCTCCTCGAGGGACCCGAGCAGGGCCTCGCCGGTCTGACGGTCCATCTTGCGAACCAGGGCGGCCGAGCGCGCCACGCCATCGATGGCTCGCACGGCTTCTGGGTTGCTGTTGGGCAGCTCTGCGCTGATCGCGCGCGCCACCTCTTCCAACAAGGCGCCCGGAATTTCTCTCATATTTCCCAGGCGCTCGAGCACCGCGGGCCGCATCGCGGCCGGAAGTTGCTCGAGCACGCGCGCGGCCCGCTCGTTGTCGAGCTGCGAGATCACGGCGGCAATCAACTGCGGATGCTCGTGCTCGAGCACGGAGGCGAGCGCCGAAGGATCGGCGTTCGCCAGACGGTCCATCGGACCTTCGACGCCCTCGAGGAAGATCTCCTGAGCCACCTGCTCACCAAGGGCGCGACCGGCAAGTTTGCGCAGATACGGCACGCCGCCGCCGGGAACCGCCACCGCTTCTTGGGAGCGGTTGATGAACTCTTGGTAGACGCCTTCGAGCGCGGTGGTGGGAACAGCCCGCAGCCCGGCCGCGGCTTCCCGCAAGCGCTTGACCTCTTCGGGGTCGAGCTCGGCGAGGATCGGCGTGGCTGCCGCCTCGTCCATCGAGAGCAGCATCAGCACGGCCTTCTGGGGACCCGAGAGATCCATCGTCGTCACGCGAGGGAGGTATGCGAGCGGCGTGCCGCCCAGCAGGCTCGGCTTGAGAGGGCGTCAGGACAGGCAAGTTCGTGAGTAAGCGCCGGGCAAAGCCCCCGAACTTTCTGGGGTCTCGCCCCGTCGGGGCGCGAGAAAACTCGGGACACTAGTGCGGAAGCGCAGCGGCGACACCCGTGGTCGAGCCGAGCCACTGCCGCAGCACCACGGCCGCGGTCGCCGGGTCTTTAGCCGCAAGTTCGAGCGCTTGCTCACGAACCTGTTCAAAGCTGAGCGGCGTGTGAGCGGGGAGCTCCGGACTCCCCACCCCAGCGGCGAGCTGAGGCGCGAGGGAGCCATCGGCGAGGACTTGTGAAATCTGACCCGCTGGCAGCGCCCCGAGCTCTTTTGCCGCGGCTTTCTTGGCGCTACGACGCCAGACCAACACCACGACCGCAACGCCTAGCAGCGCCGCGACACTGAGAGCGACCGGCCAGTACCGATGTGTGACCGCGACCCAACGCGGCTCGGGCGTCGGCAGCGGTTCCTCGATGCGAGAGAACTTCGCCGCCTGAACGACCACGCTATCGCCGCGCTCGACACTGAAGCCAACCGCGCGCTTTACGACCTCCTCGAGGGCATGCACTTCCTCGGGGCTACGGGGCACGAAGACGCTCTTTGCTCCGTGGGCTTCCCATCGACCGTTGAGCAGCACCGCAACGCTCAGGCGATGCAGCTCGCCGGGCGGCGTACTGGTCTTCTTGGTGACGCGCTCGACCTCCCAATTGCGGGTATGACTGTGGCGTACCGTACCCCCACCCGTCGGCCCCGTAGGCGTGGCCTTACCGTCTTCGGCGTCGGGCAGGTTGGCGCGCGCACCGGGTACACCGGCGACTCCCGCCTCGGTGGTGCCGGTCGTCTCTTCGACCTGATTCTCGCTGCGCAGGGCGGTCTTGCTGGGCTCGTACAGTTCCTCGTTCTTTTCGTGGGTCGAGGAGTCGAGCTCTACATTTACGCGCACATCGGCGTTTCCGGGGCCGACCACGCGCTCGAGCTGGGCCTGCACCTGACCCTCGTACTGCGAGGCCACCAACCGCGACTCTTCGCTATGTTGATCCGTCAGGTCCGCGGCGCCCTGCGCGTCAGAAACTGGACGGTGCAGGGTCACGCCTTCCGTGCTCACCACCGACACGCGGTCCTTCGAAAGCCCCGGGACGGCAGTACTCACGAGATGCACCACCGCCGCCACTTCCCGCCGGCCGAAGCCCACGGAATTGCCGAGCCGAACGACCACGGAGGCGGAGGCCGCCTCCGATCGCGCTGCGAACAAGCGCCGCTCGGGCAGTACCAAATGCACGCGCGCGGCTTTCACGCCGTCGATCGACATCACGCTGCGGGCGAGCTCGCCTTCGAGCGCGCGCCGCAGATTCACCTGCTGTTCGAATTCCGTAGCGCCAATCCGCGCCTGATCGAAGATCTCGAAGCCGACTCGTCCCCCGCGCGGGAGCCCGCCCGCGGCGAGCTCCAAGCGCAGAGCAGCCACGCGCTCTTCCGGCACCATCACCGCAGTTCCGCCATTTTCCAGCTGGAAAGGCACCTGCTGCGTCTTCAATTTCTCGACAATCGCAGCGGCGTCCTCGGTGGCAAGCTCGGTGTAGAGGTAGGCGTAGTGCTCACGGCTGCCCAGGACACCCACCGCGAGCACAGCGAGCAACGCCGCCAACGTGAGCGTCACCAGCGCGATTCGCTTAGACGTCGACAGCTTGCGCCAAAAGGCGGCGATCTGTTCGAGCACGGTGCGAATACGGTCAGGCATAGGGCTGGGCAGCTTCGCTTACTGCGAACGCCATGCCATCGTTCGCGGGTCTGCGCGTCGCGCTTGGCCATTGGCGCCGGCGGTGGCAAAGGCCCGATCGACGCCGCAACTCGCGCCGGAAGCTGCGCCGTTTTCGCGACAGGCCAGCTTCCGCAGCCACCGCGGCGACAACCGTCTCCCGCCGAGCTACGAGCCCGCGAACGAGACCCACGCTCGCCCGTCCCCTCTCGTTCCCAGCCTTTACTGGTCTCCGTTCTTGGGGCAAGGGCCCCAAACGACACACGAAGAGAAGCCTCGGCTCCAAGCCTCTGCAGCCACGGCCGCCACAACCCGTCCCCGCTCTTCCGACCCGCCAAACAGGACCCCAGCTCGCCAAGGGCGCGGCCCGCATTAGGCGCGCGGCTTTAGATCTGCATCCGCCAGATCTCGTAGAATGCGTCGATCACACGGTTTCGCACGTTGCCGAGTACGCGCAGCTCGATGTCCGCCTTGCTGAGCGACAACATGGTTCCGTGGATATCGTCGCGCTGACCCGCGGCAAAGGCTTCACCGTCAGCTTGAGCCTGGTTTATTTGCTGATTGGCGCCGGCCGCCAGATTCTTGACGAGCGCTTCGAACGCCGACGCGCCCGTTTCTGCCGACGCCCCCGCCTCCGCCGGCGCTACTTGTTCCCGAACCTCGGGAACTTGGTAGCGCGCGTGCGGCGCGAGTAGCGGCAGAAGAGGGCCGTCGATCGGCAAGCGTCAGCCTTTATTTACCGAGGTCGATCGCGCTGTGCGCCATCGATTTCACGGTTTCGATCGACGTTACACCCGCTTCGTAGGCGCGAGAGGCCGTGATCATGTTGACCATTTCTTCGACCGCGTTCACATTCGGATACTCGACGTAACCCGCAGGATTCGCGTCGGGATGACCAGGTTCGTAGACCATCATGCCAGGACGCTGATCCTCCTGGATCCGCGCGACCTGCACCAGTGAGGCGCCGCCGCCGGTGGCAACCACGCCGCGATCGAGCGGCACCGCTTCGAACACCGGATCGAGGCGCTTGTAGGGCCCGCCCTGTTCGGTTCGCGTGGTTCGCGCATTCGCCAAGTTCGACGCAATCGTGTTCATGCGAACGCGCTCCGCCGAAAGACCGGAGGCAGAGATCTCGAGTGCTGAAAACACGCCTAGCATGACGATTCCTCACTAACCTTCTGAAATACGGGCAAAACTTGCATCGAACATCAACCCTTCGCGTCGCTCGCCGCAAAGTGCAGCTGGCGGAGCTCGGCCGAAACGATGGCGGTCACGGTGTCGTAGCGAAGTTGATTGGCGGCGACTTTCGCGGCTTCGCGGTCGAGCGACACGTAGTTGCCGTCGTTGCCGACCCCGGCGGAGGCATCTTCGAACACGCGGCCGTGCACGGGGCCCGCGCCTTGCCCACCGCCAGGCAGATGACCGGGCGAGGTCTTTGCGAGAGCCAAGCCAAGCGCGGCCTCGAAGCCGCCCTCATCCACGCGCGCCAAGTCCGAAGGCTTGAACCCGGGGGTATCGACGTGAGCGACGTTACTCGAGAGGACCGAGTGTCGCTCCAAGTGGTAGTCGAGCGCCGAATGAAGGGGAGCGAGCGCGCTGAAGATGTCGGACATTCCGGCTTTCTCCTTCAGCACGCGACGTGCCAACCGACCCCGAACGATTTTTCCTCAAGGTCCGGCGCGCCGAACCGTTCAAGGTAGGTACTGACCCGGGTGGGTATATCGAGCCCCAGGTTGCCCTGTCAGCCCTGTGGCGACCTAAATTGGGCTCATTTCTCCCCTAGATTTGCTGCTCCCAGCAAGGTCTGAACGGGGTCAAGAGCTACCCAGGCGGGCTCATTGGCTCCCTGGGCCGGATCGTCGAGAAGGGCGAAGAACCCGCTGGATCCGCCAAGGTCTCGACACTCGAGAGCCAAGGCGTCGACGTTGGCGCAGGGCTTGCTGAAGGGGGTGTCCGAAGGCGAACACGGACATGACCATCAGCAACTTTCCGACGGATTCCGACATCGACATCAACCCGGGTGACGCGCTCTCCGGGCTGCACCCCGTCTACGCGCCAAGCTTCGACGGACTCGAGTTCGGCGCGAGCTCGGAGACGCTCGAGGTCGCCGAGGCCCAAGCGACCCTCGACGACGACGAGGTTCAGGTCGATGACGAGATCGTCGACGACGTCGCTCACGTCGACTCGATGCCGCCCAAAGCGCGCATCACGGAGTCGACGCTGCCGCGCAGTATGCAGGGGGTCGTCGGCATGTCGGAGACCCTAGTCGACCTCTATCGCATCGTGGATCGAGTCGCCGACACGACTTGCACGATTCTCATCACCGGCGAAAGCGGCACCGGTAAGGAAATCGTGGCCCGCGCGGTTCATCGCTCGAGCCTACGCGGCAATGCCCCCTTCGTCGCCGTCAACTGCGGGGCCATTCCGGAAGCCTTGCTCGAGAGCGAGCTCTTCGGTCACGCGCGCGGCGCCTTCACTGGCGCGCACCAAGCGAAGCCGGGCCGCATCGCCATGGCTGAAGGCGGCACGTTGTTCCTCGACGAAATCGGCGAGATGCCGCTCTCGCTGCAGGTGAAGCTGTTGCGCATTCTGCAAGCGCGCGAATACTCGCCGGTCGGTGACAACCGCGTCATGAAGGCCGACGTGCGCATCGTCGCCGCGACCAATCTAAACCTCGAGAACGCCGTCCAAGCCGGCACGTTCCGCGAAGACCTCTACTACCGCCTCAACGTGATCCATGTGCAGGTGCCCGCCCTCCGCGAGCGCCCCGAGGACATCCCGCTCCTCGTTCATCACTTCCTGCTCCGAGCCAAAGACAAGCTCGGTCGAGAGCACGTGCTCGGCGTCTCGCGCACGGCCGCTCAGCTGCTCGCGGAGTATCATTGGCCGGGCAACGTGCGTGAGCTCGAAAATACCATCGAGCGCGCCGTACTGCTGATGTCCGGAACCCAGATCGAGCCCCGGGACCTACCACAGCGCGTGCTCGGCCTCGGCGCCGAGAAGCGAATCGCCGCGCGCCTCCCCGACGCAGGCATCGATCTTCGCAACGCCGTCGAGACCTTCGAGAACCAGCTGATCCGCCAGGCACTCGAGCGAACGCAATGGAACAAGAAGCAAGCTGCGACGCTGCTCGGCCTGAATCGCACGACGTTGGTCGAGATGTTGAAGCGCAAGCGCATCACGCGCGCCGCGTGAGCGCGGTCGAGTTGCGTCGCCCTGCGTTGGCCCGCGACTTGCTGTAGAGCTCGTCGTGGGTCGCCCCAACGTCTTTCTGTCCGCCGCATGCGCCGGCGCGCTCTGTCTGTTCGCCGCAGAAGGACGGGCGCGCGCAGAGGGTTGGATGATGGACGGCAGCGCCGCGGTCGGCACCGGCCTGGAGGGTGGCGTGCCGGTTTCCTCGCTGGAATGGCATCGTGCACGCACGCGGCTCATTTTGGGTTTCGACCTGCGTTCCGACGAAGGGGAAAAGGAGTCGCTCGGCTTCCGGGCCTTCGCCGAACTCGAGCGTCGCGCCGGCGTTGGTGGCGAGGTCCGCTATGCGCGCTGGCTCAGTCGCGGCTTCGGCGGATTCGTTTTTGCGACGGGCACCATCACGCCCGAGACGTTAGTCGGGGCCGGCTTCGGAGCGACCTTCGTGATTCCGTTCGGAAAACGCGCGGGGTTTTCGATCGAGCCGGCGTTCGCGGCGCTTCCACTGGGCAGCGACGTGCCGAAGGGAAGTGTGATCTTTTGGGGGACACTCGCTTTGGGAGTGAGAGTCGGGCTGTGAGACGACGCCGCGGCTCCTTCCTCCCGGCACTGGGCCTCTTGTCCTGCTTCGGGCTGCCCTTCGCTGACGCTTGCGGCAGCTCTGCCGAGTGCCTGCGCAACACCGACTGTCCCCTGGCGCAAAGCTGTCAGCTCGGCGTCTGCGTCATGGAATCGGCGCCCGGGCGCGAACTCGGTGACGCCGGCGCGGGCGGCTCCGTCGCCCTCCCCGCAAGCGGAGGGACCACTGCGAGCGCTGGGCGCACCCAAGGGCTCGGTGGAAAGAGCGCCCAGGCGCCCGATGGCGGCGCCGGCGGCGCGGGCGGGGCAGGCGCCGG
>JAEUAF010000524.1 GCA_019695485.1 Sorangium sp. | reverse complement strand
GCCGCCCGGAACCGCCGCCAGCGCCTCCCGATAGACGCCCTCGACGGCATGCTCGACGCCGACGAACTTCGAGCGTTCGCGGGCCTTTTCGAGCGCCGCCTCGTAACCGGCGAGATCGACGCTGAAGCCGCGCTCGCGACAGATCACCTCGGTGAGGTCGAGCGGGAAGCCGTCCGTGTCGTAGAGTTGGAAGGCGTCGGCGCCGGAAAGCTCGGTCTTTCCGGCTTGAACCAGCGCGTCGAAGCGCTCGTCGAGCAGGGACAAGCCGCGCTCGATCGTTTGCCGGAAACGCACTTCCTCGCCCTCCGAGAGGTTCACGATCAGGTCGCGCCGTTCGCGGAGCTCCGGGTAGTGATCGCCCATCAAGTCGGCGACTCGTGCCGCGACTTCGTGCAAAAACGGCTTGGCGATGCCGAGCCGGTGGCCGTGGCGAATCGCGCGCCGCATCACGCGACGCAGCACGTACTCGCGCCCCGTGCGGTCCGGCGTAATGCCCTCGGCGATTAAGAAGGCGGTGGTGCGCGCATGATCGGCGATCACGCGCATGCTCACGTCGTCCGGGTCGGCGCTGCCGTGGAAGGTCTTGTTGGCGAGCCGCGCCGCCGTGTCCACGAGCTCCCGCAAGATGTCGGTCTCATACGCGATCGGCTTGTCTTGCAGCACGCACGCCAAGCGCTCGAGCCCCATGCCGGTGTCGATGCTCGGCGCGGGTAACGACGCCAGCACAGAATTGCCGCTCGCGTCGAGGCTGCGCTCGAACTGCATGAAGACCAAATTCCAGATCTCCATCCAGCCAACGCCCTCAGCGTTTTGCTCCTCACTGAAGCGATCGATGCGGACGTCGCTGCTGCCATTGTAATAATAGATCTCGCTGCACGGCCCGCACGGGCCCGTGTCGCCCATGGACCAGAAGTTGTCGGCCATACCCAGCGGGCGCACGCGGTCGTCACCGAAGCCAGTCACCTTTTTCCAAATATCGCGCGCGGTTTCGTCTGGCTCGAAGCCGCCTTCGCCACCGAAGTACGTGACCGCCAAGCGCTCCGGCGGAAGGCCCACCACCTGAGTCAAAAATTCCCACGCAAAAACGATCGCTTCCTCTTTGAAGTAGTCGCCAAAGCTGAAGTTCCCGAGCATCTCGAAGAAGGTGTTGTGCCTGGGCGAAGGGCCCACCGCTTCGAGGTCGTTGTGCTTGCCGCTGATGCGGATACACTTCTGACTCGTCGTCGCTCGTTTGTAGGGCCGGCGCTCGCGTCCCGTGAAAACGTCCTTGAATTGAACCATGCCCGCATTGGCGAACATCAAGGTGGGATCGTTTGGGGGGATCAACGAGCCGCTAGGCAGCACTTCATGGCCCTTGCTCCGGAAAAACTCCAGGAAGGCGCGGCGGATATCGGACGACGTATTCGGCGAGGTCATGGTCGGGCTGAGCCATAGCATTACTCCCCGAAGCTTGGGGTGCCGGGGCGTTTGCGGCGGCTCGGGACGCCTGACTACGCCGGGAAAAGCGGGGGTCGATGCCTTCGATCACTGAGGATTTCATCGCGGAAAAGAGCCTCGGGCGTGTGGAGCGCCGGATCCGGCTCGGCGGCAGGCTCGATGCGGCCGGCGCGTCCGAGCTGACGGTCGAACTCTGTCTCACAGATTCTGGTGCTTGGCTGGTAGCCGCCGCCGGTCGCTTCGTCGGGACGGCCCTCGACGCGGGAGACCCCGCCACGCTGCGCTACGAGCGGGGCAGCCTGCGCGACCGTCTGCTGCTCGGCGAACGGGCCTTGACAGTACCCACGGGTCGCGCCGGCGAGGTGCGGCGTTTGATCGCGAAGGGGCGACTCCGTCGCCGCGGCCCGCCCGGCGCTCTCAATCTTCCGAGCATGCCGCCGGACCGCTACCTCGAAAAGGCCGACGAGCTTTGTTGGGAATTCGTAAGTTCGTTACAAGCACGGAACGATTGCTTGATAGCCCTGCTCGTGCTCGGGGAGAGTGACAGCGATTCGGCGCTCGGCTGTCTCGTCAGTGGCACGCGCTACTTCACGCTCAGCGCCGAGCATGCTCGAATTTTCAGCATCTCGGAGCTCGGCGACACTGAAATCGAAGAGCTTGACCTCGCAGCGCTGAAGCTCGAGCCGCGCGCCGGCGGGAGCGTACTTTGCACTTCGAACCGCGAGGTTTCTGTCGCCCCCAAGCAGCAAGCCCTGCTCTCCGAGCTCATCGAGCTAGGTCGGCTGCCTGCGCCCGCTCGGCTGCGCGAGGCCGCGCGTCGACTGCGGGTCATCTCTCCGCCGAGCGAGCGTGTGGCGAACCTGGTCGCCGAAGCCGTCGCCCGAGAAGACGCCATCGCCGGCGTCGTGGAGCTTGCGCTGGCGGCCGAAACCGCTCGACCGCCGCCCGCGGCAGCGTCGTTGGCGATGCGCGTTTCGCGCCTCCGGGCGGCGAATGTGACGCCGGAGGCGCTCCGCGACGCCATCACCAAGTGGCAGTTTCGAGCCGCGCATTTGCGCGAACTCGTGAGCCGCCTCGCGAGCATGGGGGAAGAGAGCGAGCCCTACGCGCTGTTCCTGCATCGCTCGGCGCGCGTCGCGCAAATCGCCGATAAGAACGGCGCCGACGAGTCGCTCGCGCTCTGGGATATCGAACTTGCCGAGCACGAGCTCAGTGCCGGCGAGGGGGCGCGCGCACGGACGCTCGCCGAGACGCGACTACGCACGCTGCTGCCGGATGAAGATGCCGTGCTTGCACCGGAGCGCGCGACACGCGCGCACGTCGAGCGCCAGCGGCTTTACGAGATCTTGTGTCGCGAAGCCGAACTGCGCGGCAACACCGACGTCCCTGCGCTCGCCGCGCTCGCTCGCCTCGAGCCAACGCGCGAGTCGCGCCTGACCGCACTGTCGCGCGCCCAAAGCGACCACCCACTCGATCAGCGTCTGGTTGAGCGGGCCACTCACGTGCTGGCTTGCCTCGCGCCGGGCGGGCTCGACGGGTCGTCCCAGGATGGGCCAACGGAGCTACCGGTGCCGCTCGCGCGCGAAACTCTCGATCAATCGGTGCGCCACCCGCTAGCGCGTCGCGGACGCTTGGCGGCGCGGCTGTCGGAGTTAGTCGCGACCGTTCCAGAGCCGGACCTCAGCTTCTTGCGTGATTTTTGCGAGGAGCTCGCGCCGGCGCGCCACGCGGACGCGGCGCGGGCGCTCGGGCGAGCGACGGCGCTGCTCGGCCTCGACGCCGTTTCAGCCTACATTTCGCATGGCGCCCGCAGCATCGGGCTACGCGCGTTCGGCGCCAAAGAGCCGTTCGTCTTGATCGGCGCCAGTCACCTCGATGCGGACAATCCGTACGCTCTGCGAGGCAACGAGTTCGATTTCGCGCTCGGTGCCGAGCTCGCTCACCTCGCGTTCGGGCATCAGCGAGTCACCGCAGGCGAAGTGTGGGCCGGCGCCGCCGGCAAGACGCGCGACATGTTGCTGGCGCTCGGTGTGATGCTGCCGATCGCGATGGAGCTCGGGGGACCGCGCGCGCAGCGCATCCTCGGCAAACTCAGTCGCGCCGCCCTCGACCGCGCGGCGGAGGGCGCCGCCAAGTTGCCGGATCTGATGGCGCACGATGCCGACTCCGAATCGCTGGCGCTCGGCAAACGCAACGAAGAGCTAATCGCGGCGCATCGCCTGGTTCAGCTCACCGCCGATCGCGCCGGCCTGGTCGCCGCGCGTGACCTGAAGAGCGCGCTCAGGGCGCTGCTGCTCACCCGCGCGGAGTACCGACCGGTGCTGGACGACTCACGCACGCGCGGCCTGGTCGCCGCCCTCGCCCAGCGCCGTGCCGAGAGTCCCGCAATTTCCGACCTCTTGGTTCGCGTGCGCGCGCTGGCTGCTTTCTACCTCTCCCCAGAGTTCGATCAGATCGACGGGCGCGAGCGACGCTGAGCGCGCGGGGGAACTCGGCCCCGGCGCGCTTTGTTTTGCGCTTGCGACCGCTGGCAGCCGAGCCCAAGCTCCCGGCATGCCTGCCCCGCGCGCTCGATTCTTGGCGGTTTCTGCGCGTGCGCTCGTGTGCCTTACGACGCTAGTCGAACTCGCTGCGTGCGGCAGCGAGCGCCGCTCTTCCCCGAGCGTGAGCTCCGGGGGCTCGCTCGCTAGCGGCGGGCACACCTCGCTCGGCTCTGGCGGCGACGGGGGCTCAGCCGGAACGCCAGACTCGTCTGCGGGCAGCACGGCGCGTGGCGTGCCCTTCTCGAGCTATCACCCGACCGGGGATCCGATTGAACTCGCGTCGGTCGTCAATGCTTCCGACATCGCATGGAAGCCCAGCACCGACACCTTCTTCGTTGTCGCCGATCGCGTGAGCCAGTTCTACGAATACGGTCCGGACTTCACGAAACCCGTGCGCGTGATCGAGCTCAGCAATCCGCCGGTGGACGCCGAAGGGCTCACCTACCTCGGCCTGACTGCGGGGCGCGATGTGTTCGCGTTCAGCACTGAAGCGCCCGACAACTCGGTGCTGATCTTCGAGCTCGACCCCCACGCCACGTCGCTGGACTTCGCCGCCGCCGTACGCCGGCGCTTCGAGCCCATCGGTCCGTCGATCGTGCCGAACAAAGGGCTCGAGGGCGTCGCCTATCGCCCGAGTGATCCGCTCAATCCCGCGCGTTTCTACGTCTGCGAAGAGGGCGATCCCGGTCAGGAGCCGATCCGCCTCGTCAACTTCGACTACGATCTCGGTGGTCCTAGCGCAGAAACGTACCGAGACGGTTCGCTCGTCGTGAACGAGCCCTGGCGCGCAGCGGACAAGTTCGACCCGAGCGTCGCTGATCTATCCGGCCTCCACTACGACGTCGACAGTGACACGCTGCTGGTGCTCTCCGATCTCGGGAGCCGTCTGCTGCGCGTCGCGCCGGAGTCGGGCGAGGTGTTCGATGAGCTCTTGCTCAATCGCTCCCCGCAATACGAGGGGGTAACTTTGGCCTCGGGCGGGCGCCTGGTGTTCGTGAGCGAGCCGAACTTCATCGAGGTTTTTAGCAGCGAATAGCCGCGCTCAGCCCGAAGCCGTGTCCTCGCGAAGCGGAAGCGGGCAGGATTCGGTCCCCGTCTTCTCGTCGTACTGTTGGTGGTAGTCCTCGGCCTTGTAGAACGCCGGCGCGGGCGTGATCTCCGTGGTGATCGGGCGCTTGTGGCGTTTCTGCTCATTCTCGAGCGAGGCGCGGGCGGCGCGCAGCTGCGCATCTGAGAACGTGAAGATCGCGCTGCGATACTGATCGCCGACGTCGGGCCCTTGGCGATCCTTGGTGGTGGGGTCGTGCGTTTCCCAGAACACGTTGAGGAGCTTTTCGTAACTGACCTGGCTCGGCTCGAACTCGACCAGGACGGTTTCGGCGTGCCCCGTGGTGTGCGTACACACACTTTGGTAGGTCGGATCTTTGGTGTGGCCGCCGGTGTAGCCGACCGCGGTTGCCACGACGCCCTTCACATGACGAAAGGTGTTCTCGGATCCCCAGAAGCAGCCTTCCGCAAACGCCGCTAGCTCGTGGCCCGGCTGCGCTGTGAGCGGAGTGCCACGGCCAGCGTGGCCGGGATCCGTCCCGACGCGAACGCCCGGCGCCACGCGAGCCGGCAGGGCTGGGGCGGTGTCGATCGAGGACGACGCTCGCGCTTGGGGGGGCTGCGTGGCGCGAGGTTGGCACGCAAATAGGCCGAGAAAGGCGAAAACGAGCAGCGAACGGGGCATGCCCAAGTCTACGCCCGAGACGCGAAGCGGTTTCTTTTCGATTCTCGAGCCGCGCAAAGCTCGAAGTAGAGCTCCTCGTAGGCCCGGGCAACCTCGGCGGCGTCGCAGCGACTCAGACAGAGCGCCCGTTGGGCCTCGACTCGTTCCTCGCGTGCTCGCGGCTCCCGGGCGAGCAGCGCCACGCGTTCCACCCAGGCCTCCACGTCGAGCGATGGGACGAGCTCGGCTCCCCCCAAATCGAGCAGCGGACCAACCCCAAGCGCCACGACCGGCACCGACAGCACCATCGCTTCCAGCAACACCACCGGCAAGTCGACCTTGCCGTACAGGTCGTCGACAGGGAAGAGCACGGCCGTCGCCGAAGCCAGCAAGCCCAGCAGGTCCGGAAGCTCGGAAACCAAGCGCGTCGAGGCGGGATCGAGCTCCCGCCGCAACCGCTCGGCGATTTCGTCGGCGCGGGGCGTCTTCCGCCGGTAAGCGAAGACGGTCACGGCATCCGGCAGCGCCTCTTTCAGGCGCGCGGCGATCTGTTGGGTGACGCGCGCCCCAGAGCTGACCTCGAGATCGCCCGGGTACACGAAGAGCGGCACATCCGCCGCAATGCCGAGGCGCTCGCGCGCGTGGCGCGCCTCAGCCGGCGAGCGCTGGAGTTCAGCCGGCACGGGCGGAGGGATCACCCGCAAGTCGGGAAGCGGCAAGCCCTTGCGACCATACTCGCGCTTGACGGAGTCGGCAGTCGCGCGACTCTGCGCGACGATGATGTCGCCGAACAACAACTGGTCGACGTCGCTGAACGAGCGCGGCGGCGACGCAATCGTCTGCAGCACGGGCCGTCGTCGCACGCGCCTGAGCCAGCGTCCGACCTCGCTCGTCCGCGCGTTCGGCGCAAACACGAAGTGCCAGGTGTCCGCGTCCGAGCGCAGCAGCACCCAAGCCGCGGCGCGCAGATTCTGAGCCAGCGCGGGCGCGTGGCTCCCTGCGTCGGAATAGATCGGTACCTGCTCGACGTGCCCACCCAAAGACGCGGTCATACGCTCGAGGCGCGGCGCTCCGGGTGCGGACAGCACGATGGGTTCTGCGCGCTCGAGTCGAGTTGCGACGTCCCGCACCAAGCACTTGGTGCCATCGTGAAAGGGCGGAGCGATAGGCTTGGAAATGTAGAGAACGCGCACGGTGCAGTCGATTCGCCGGTGGGGGGCGGAGCCTAGCCCAGCCGCCGACCCCCGCATTAACATCCCCATTTCTCGGCCGTTCGAGGGGGGTGTGAGCAGCGTCTGGCTACGACAAGGGGCTCGGCCAGCCCATTTCTCCGGTGCGGCGCTCGTGGCCGTTTGGTGCACCCTGGCGCCCGCGGTCCGCGCCGAGCCCGCCCGCCGCCCCGTGCTCGCCGTGGCGCCAACGACG
>JAEUAF010000264.1 GCA_019695485.1 Sorangium sp. | reverse complement strand
GCGCGCTGAGCTGGCGCCCGAGGAACCTGCTTGTTGCGCGCTCACGCCGCCGCGCGACGAATCGCCCTGGCTACTCGCCCCGCCCGAGGAGCCACACGCGAGGGCGCTCACCGCTGCCACGCAGCCCGCGACACCCAGAATACCGAACGGACCCAAAGCACGCGCCATCCGACTCCCTTTCGATGCGCGCCCAGCATAGCAGCTGAACTGGGTTCGGGTTATCGAGGAGCGCTGCGCGCGAGCCAGCCGCCGCCGCATTGGCGTTCACGGAAGGCTTCGCGATATTCGCTGCGTGCATCCGGGCGGAGGAGGTCGCAGGGGTCGAACCAGTGGTCGGTGCGCGCCGTAGCGATGGCGCGCGGTGCTTCGCCGGAGAACTCTGGATTTTGCGGGCAGCGGGCGTGCCATAGGGCGCAACGCTCGGGGATCGCCGCGAAGCAGAGCACTTCTTTGACGCCGCCGTTGCAGTTCGTCGCAATCACTAGGATGTCGCCCCCGAGCGTCGCGCGGGCCGGCGGCACGCGCACCACGATGTCGTGATGAAACTCGCCCTGCTGCCAGTGGTCCACGAGTTCATAGCTGCCCCAGCGCGCGCGAAGCTCTTCGAGCAGCGCTCCGAGAACCAAGAATCCGGCGAGCTCCTGGACAATCCCGTCGGTCGACGCCATGCCCGCAGTGTAGCTTGTCGCGCTCGATCGGCACGTCGAGGCGCAGAGCGAGGTGTCACCCGCCGCTGTTAGGAGGCACGGTTCCAGGTTGACCGTACCGGACGACTACGTGCTCTGCCAGCCCGCGCTCCGCGGTCACGCTCACAACGCGGAATCTGATGAATTTCCGTCGTCAATGGCGTTTGCGCCCTCTCCCGAGCCTGCGCTGCGCTCCCGCGGCTGCTGCAGTGCGCGCATCGCGAGCTTTCTGCGACGACACTCGGCCGCGAGTCGCGTGACGGCTCGCAGGTATAAGCTTGGCTCGTCGGTGAAATAGCCGCCGCTCGCGAGTGCAGACACGAAATCGCTTTCGTCGCCGCGGCGCAGCGCATTGAGCGCCAAGGGGTAGCGCTCGGCGAGCAATGCCAGATAGTCCCGGGCGCCGCTCACTTCGTCCGTGTAGGCTCGGAAGGAGCGCCTCACCACGCGCTCCGTCGGCCTGGCTTCGCGCGTCCAGGCCACGATGCGATTGCCCTCTGGGCCGCTGCCCTTGAGGCCGGCGAAGTTGTGTCCCTGCATGCGTTGCCCGCGCGCCGTTTCGTGCGCCCAGTGGGCCCATAGAATCGAGAGGCTGCGCTCGCTCGGTGGCGTGGCCAAGAGCCAGGTATAGGCGTCCGCCAGGTGCATCGCGGCGCCCAGATCATCCAGAGGAGTCGCAACCTCCGGCGTCGCTGGGGAGCTTCCGGTTGTTTCGCGGGTGTTGGTGGTCGAAGGCCCCGCTTCGAGCGACGCCACGTCCCGTTCTACGCTCTCGCTCGCAGGTGGGGCAGAAACGTGGACCGCCGCACTGCGGGCCGCAGGCGCTGCCCCGCCCAGCGAACGCAGCTTCAGCGAGGCTGCCAGAGAGGCACCGGCCCCGAGTCCCAAGACCAGGAGCTTAAGACGGAAAAGGGAAGTCTGCTGAATCCCACGCCTATTGCAGTGACCGCTCGACCACACCCTGATCTTAGTCCGCGCGCGCGTGGCCGGCAAAGATTTGTGCGGCGCCTTGGGCGGTGGGCCTGCGCGGAGATCAGGCGCGCTTCGCCTTGCGCGCCTTCTGGGTAGGCTTTGTTGGCGTTGCTGACTTCGACTGCTTCGCCATTGCCTTGGGTTTCACTTTTGGCCGCTCGCCGGAGGCGGTTTTTCTCTCCGGCCTGGGCGCCGCTGGCTTGCCCTTGCGGGGGGGTGCAGCTTCCGACACACGCCAATCACACCAGGCCCTGACGAGGCGCACGAGGTCGTGCTCTGCGGCGTCGGCCTCGGCGCGGCTCGCAATCTTGAGCACCCGACTGGTATCCCCCCCACCCTCGAGACGCGGGTGCTTGCCGGGGATCTTCGCCCCCTGATGGAACATCAGGCTCGCGTGTTGCTTCGACTTGGGAAAGAAGCTCGCTAGATTCCCTTCGAAGGTGAAGGTGGGCGCCTGCCACTTGATGCATTCACTGATGCGCGGATCGGCCGCCAGCACGATGTCGCGAATGCGCAGCACGACTTCCTTCATCGGATTTTCGTAGCGCGCAAACCACGCATCGACTTCCTTGCTCTTCGCCACGTCGCGAACGATAGCGCAGGCGAGGCTCGGCCGTCAGCTTCGACGTGGAGGGCTCACCAGCTACTTGATGGGGCCTTCCTCGAACTTTGGCAAGCTGTCGCAGATCTCCCACCACGGCGCCTTCGAGCCGACGAAGACGTGAGCGGAAGGCTTCACCCCGGGGTCGTCGTCGAGCGTGCCGAGCGGCAGCCCGATCTCGTCGGGATGATCGCGGAAGAATGTGGGCAACGTCGAGCCGCAGACTCTGCAGAAGGTGCGGGTCTCCCCCGGGGAGGAGTTATAGCGTGAGAGCTTTTCCTCGCCCGAGAGCCAGCGAAATGCTTCGGTTCGGATGGCCGCCCGCGTCCGAAAGGCGGCGCCCGTGGCCTTACGGCAGATGGAGCAGTGACAGTTCACGACTCTGCCGAATGTCCCGTCGATCTCGTACGTGATGCCGCCGCACAGGCAGCTGCCGCGAATCGCCATGCTCGTTGACTGAGCGTACCTGCGCGAGGCGATGCGTGCCAGAACGAGGCGTGGTTGGGGCGGTGGGTCCGTGGCTCGAGGGTCAGCCCGCGCTAGGAGTTGCGGCTGACTTTCTTAGGTGCCTTTCCACATGGGGGAGGACGTCGTCGACGCGCTCGTCGACGAGGTCGTGGCTTCCGCCGGGTATGACGACAAGCTCAGCGTTTGGCAGCAGCGCCTGCAAGCGCTGCCCGATGGCGACTGGGCTAATCGGATCCGCGTCGCCCCACAGCAAGAGCACCGGGATGCGAATCTGGGCAAGCCGTGCGCTCAAGTCCCAGCGCTCCTGCTCGAACCAGGTTGGCAAGTTGGGATTGTGTTTGCGAAACTCAGGGCGCCAATCGATCGCGCCCAAGTTCGAGGTATCGATGCCGCCAGAGGTCACCGACAGCACGAGGTGCCGAACCAACTCCGGCTTGGCGAGGGTTGCCAACATGGCCACGATTCCACCCATGGATTGCGCGAACAGCTGCGTCGGTGCCACGATTTCTGCCGCCACGCGCGCGCCGAGATCCGAAATTCCGGTGACGCCGCGGTCTGCGGGCTCACCACCGAAGCCAGGCCACGCAAAGAATCGACGCTTCGCGGGCAGCGCGAGCCGTTCGCTCAGCGGCTTCCACAGGGACGTGTTGCCGGAGGCACCGGGCAAGAACATCAACGTTTCGACAGGCGTCAGCATGCAGCCGCTATCCCTACGTCGCGGTGGTGGGGGCGTGCGGAGCTTAGGGGGCCGCGTAGAAGTAATACTGCGCGCTGTAGTCCACCCGCGTTTCGGCTTTGTCGTGGGCCTTGTCGCAGCCGCTGGCCGGGGCCTTGCCGCCCTCCGTTTCGACGCGCTGGATGAACGCGATATGGCTCAGGATGCCTTGCCCTTCGTTGCTCTTGGCCTCCACCAATAACCACGGGATCGCGGTCGCACTGGGCGCGTCGACCTTTGCTTTCATGGCGCCCACGACTTTGCTGCCGTCGGTGGCCTCCCAGGTTGGCCCCGCGTAGTGCTTACCGAGGCTCTTACCTTGATCGTCCGAGAGCGTGGCTTCCGGCGCCTTGAGTGACCACTCGAACTTGCCCGGAGCGTCTTTCTTCGGGCCGCACACGTAGATCTGCGCTCCCTTCGCACTGGCCTTGAGTACGACTTTGCTCGAGGCGGGGACTGCGATGGCCTCCGGAGTCTTCGGGGCGGCGATGCTCGCGGTCGCGGGGGAGGCGCCGCCTTCGGCGGGCGCGGCGGTCGGCACGGGGCTGACCTCTGAAGGTGCAGGCGCAGCTGGCGCGGCGGTCTCGAGGGGAGCCGGCGGCGCTGAGGCAGGTGCCGACGCCGCGGGGGCCGGTTCGGCGCAGGCGAAACACAGGACGCTCAACCCAGCTACGGAACGAATAAACATCTGACTCCTCCGAAGAACCGCGAGCCGCGCAGAGCCTACTCGCGGCAGCTTGGCCGCGGCAAGCCGGAGCAATCGCGGCCTTGCGGGCGCTGGCGATCCGGCGTGAATTCGCGCGCGAGCGTGGTAGCGGCTTGGCGTACGGCTTGCGCGTACCTTTCGGTAGCTTTCGGTCAGTGTGCCCATTCGGCGCGTCCCAGGGTTCTTAAGCGACGCCTCGACGCGGCCGAATTTACGTATCAGGGATAAGCCCAATGCCGGTAACGATTGACTGCATCGAATGTCGCGGCAGCTTCCGGATTCCGGATGCGCTCTTCGAAAGCCGCTTCGCCGAGCGCGAGACAGCGATCAAATGCAAACGGTGTGGCTCGCGCATCGTCATCGACGGAACGCGCTATGCCCCCGTCGCGACGAGCGCGACGAGTCGGCGTATGCCCTCTGTGCGCGCGCCTGCGCCTGCCCCAGCGCCCGCACTCCGGGCGTCTGTGCGGCCCGCCGCAGCTCCTCGGCCGGAGGCAGCGCTGTCGCCGCCCTGCACCGTCGAGCCTAGTGAGCCAGTAGCCCTCGCGGCGGATCCGTTGCTTCAGATGGTTTTGGAGGCGCCGTCCGCGTCGTCCTCGTCGCTGCGCGCCGTGGAGCTTCCAAGCGCGGCCGTGTCGTCGGCTGTGACAGAGATCAGCGCGACTCCGGAGGCCGCTGCAGCGGGACCGCGCGAAGTGCGCTCAGAATCCCGCCGCGAGCCAGCCCGGCGCCCTCGCACCGCTTCGTTCAAGCGTGCCGCGGGGGCGGCCAGTTCGTTACTTGCCGTAGCGCTCGGAATGGCGGCTCTTCGCACGTCACCGAGAAGCGCGCCCCCTGTACACAGTCTACGCGCCGCGAGTCGAGCGGTCCACGACGCCGAGCGCCCCGCGTTGCCGCCGGCTCCGAGCATTGCGCCGTCCGCGCCGAGCATTGCGTTGCCCGCGGCTCCGCCCAGTGCGTCGCCCGCGCCGAGCACTGCGTCGCCCGCGCCGAGCACTGCGTCGCCGCCAGCCTACAACGAGAAGGCGCTGCGCGAGGTGCTCACTTGGGCTTTCACGAACGCCGAAGACTGCCATCGCGGCGGTCGCACCGCTGGCAGTGCCGTTGCCAGCTTGCGCTTTGGTCCGAGCGGCAAAGTTCTGTACGCAACGCTCGAGGGCGAACCGATTGCGAGCTCGTCGATCTCGAAGTGCATTCTGTCGTACCTGCGGTCTGCGATGATCCCCGCCTATGTCGGGGACGAGTTTACGGTCACGCGGACCATCACGCTGCGCTAAGCAACCTGGGCGGACAGGAACGCTTCGACCTCGCTGAGAGAGGGGACGTTGTCGGCGATTGGTAAGCGCGTGCAGAGCAGGGCGGCGAGCCCGGACGCAAAACGAACGCAGTCCGCGTCGGCGAAGCCGCGCACGATGCCATACACGATCCCTGCGCGAAAGGTGTCGCCCGCGCCCAGCGTGCTCTTCGCGTCGACGACAAAGGGTGAGAAGGTGCCGACGGCCCCCCTTCCACGCACGAAGCGGATCGCGTCCCTGCCGGAAGTGAAAATCGTGAGTCCCGCGCTTTTGGCGGCGTAGCGCGCGAAGAGCTCGTCTTCCGGAACACCCGCGTATTGTTGCGTGCGATATTCGCGAGAGATCACGTTGGCGGCGGCGTTCGCGTGGAGCGCGCTGTCGTACGCGCAGTCGATGGTGACGTAAGGCTTGCCGGCGCGCGTCGCGAGCTCTGCCGCGCGCTCGGAGCTTTCTCGAAAGTAAGGGTCGATCGCCACGGCTCTCGCGCTTTCAATTGCGGTCGTGCTCGGTTCGCTCCAGCGCCGCACGCTGTCGGAGAAATAGCGTCCGAACCAGCCGAGCACAGTGCGATGCCGCGAGTCGACGAGCACCACGTCGCGCACGCCTTCGAAGCCGTCGTCGGTCTCGATCGCGCTGACATCGATTGAGTAACGCTTGGCATAATGCGTGAGCGGCTCGCGCGTCTGCGTGCCAAAGTGCGGTCCGCCGAGGGCCGTGCTGAGGCCGAGGCCAGAGAGCAACATCGCGGCATTCATGGCTTCGCCGCCCGGACACACGTAGGTCTCGGCGATTTCGCCGTAGCCGTCGGCATTGGGCAGCGCATTGGCCATCCGGTGAATCGTGGAAAGCACGGTCATTCCATAGACATAGACATCGAGCGACATCGGCCGAGACCGTACTCGATCTGGCGTCGTTGGCGAATGGCGGCGTGTTTTTCCCGAATCGGAACGCGCCGCCGGGCGTGCCTTCTTTCGCTTGCCGAGCTCTTTTGCCTCCTATTGGCAGGGGGCGACGCGCACAATCTTCAGCTTAGTGGCGCTGCTGCCCGGCGCGACGTAGGCGGCGCTGCCATCGGCGTAGCTTCTGAAGTCTTGGAATTGATTGCTCGGGACGGCGATTGGAAACGTCGAACCGATCGTTGCGCCCGTGGCACGGTCGAGGATTTGCCCGACCATCGCGCTGCCCGAGCCCCAGCTTGCGAGTAGGTGCGACCCGTAGGCGACGAGGTGTGGTTTGGTTCCCGTGCCGAGGCTGATGTCCGCGCTGGCTGTGCCCGTCGTGAACTTGTAGAGGTGCAGGGCATTGGCGGTCGTGTTGCTGGCGAGCACCCAGTAGCCGCCTCCGTTCGCAATCACGAGGTCACTCACCGCCGAATTGACCGTATCGATCGACGCGATCAAATTCTGCGCGTTCGCGATCAGCCCAGGTTTGGGATAGGTGTCCGAGCGGCACACCATCACGAAACGCGCCGCGCTCGGGTCCCAGACGATCTTCTCGAAGCCGCTGTGGCTACAGCCGAGGTCGAAGCTGTTGTGTCCAGTCAGGCGCATCCCAGTCGGGCTCACGACGCGCATCTCGTCACCCTGGTGGATGTTGATGGCGGTGTTGCCGCCCGTCGTGCAGGCCTGCGAGGTACTGATGGCCACGCCGTAGTAACCAGCCCAGTTGGTGCCGTCGAACGCGATGCGACCGTGGTGCGCGTACCACCAGATGAAGTAGACATCGGCGCCGGTCGGCCCGGTCGAATAGGGCGGCAGCGTCGCGCTCGACGTCGTCAGTTTGGTGGCCCACGTTTCCGTGTTGCCATCGAAGCGTACCATGTACTCGTCGTAACAAGGGATCGCCGGGCTCGGTGGGGTGCCGCACAAGTTGCTTGGTGTGCCGCAGTTCAGCGTGCCCCCGCCCTGCGCCGCGCGCGCGGCGAGTAGCACGCCACCGCTGTCGTCAGCGTAGATGTCGCCATAGTCGAGTGCCGGTAGGCCGAATGAACTGACCACGTTGTCGGTGCAGTCGAGTGTCGTCACGTGCACTTGGCTGTCGTTGCCCATCCACGCCACGCGCGAACCGCCCGCCGGGATTGGCGAAATCGAGAGCAGCTTTAGCGCCGCGTCGTCTTCGTTGACGACGACCGTCCCCCCAACATCGATCTCCTTGATACTCACGCCGGGCGCCGCCGTGCATGCCGTAGGCGTGACGGGAGCGCAGCTGCTCGTGCTGCCAGCGGCACCACCGGAAGCGCTCGCCGCGCCGCCCGTCGTGGAATTTCCGCCGCTCGGCGCCCCTGCGCTGCTCGCTCCGCCGTTCGGAACTCCGCCGCTAGGTCCGGCTCCGCCGTTGGCAGGGCTGCCGCCTTGGGACGCAATGCCGCCGCTGGCGTTGGCTCCGCCGGTGCCGTTCACGCCGCCTGCTGTGTTCATTCCTGCGGCCGTGTTCATTCCGCCGGACGCTGCGTTGCTGCGTCCGCCACTCGCGGTGGAGGCGGTGCCTGCGCTCGGCGTGCCGCCTGCATCATTGCGGGCGCCCGCGCTTCCGACGGCGCCGCCGCTGGTACTCGAGATGGTCCCCGTGCTGCTGGTGCATGCGCCCAGAAACCCGAGAAGCGCTGCAGCACTGAAACTCATGGAAAGCTGATTCATTGGCGACTCCAAGCGAGCGTCCCACCTGGCCAGGGACTGAGCGACAGTGTGCCACAACGCGCTCTCGACATGGTCCGCGTTCACGTGACCGCGCGATCAAAAGGAGTAGCCGAGCGCGAAACCAAAATAAGCTAGCCCCAATGCCTTTTCGGGGCTGCAACGGATTTGCCCTTCCGTGCACGTATAGGACGCTGGATTCAAGACGCGCGCGTAGCCGAGGTACACTCGTGTCACGACGTGTCCGGTGCGTGTTTCGCTGCCGATTTCGCCATTCCAAAAGTAGGCGGGGGCCCAAACAGCGTAGGAAGTCGAGCCTTCGCCTAGCGACTCGAGGACTTGCAGAAAGCCAGCGACGCCGTTGAACTCGTGCCCCACATAGCGCTTCGCAAAGGAAACACCGCTTCCTAATGTCAGGTACGACCAGGGCCGCACCGGCACACGAAGGCGAGCCATGGTGGCCGCCTCGGGAGCTGAGAAGTTGGTACCGACGCCCGCTTCAATCGCGATCCAGTCATTCGCAAGCACCTCGAGTGATAGGCCGATGCCACCGTATGGCGTGGCGGTGCCCAAGTGCGCGAACAGCGTGACGGGCCCTGCGTCCGAGCTAGACTTTTGTTTTGCTCGTGGCGTCGGCGGAGCAGTGTCGGGGCCGCCCACCGCGGAAGGTTCCGTGGGCGAGCGTGGTGCCTGCGGCGCAGAGGTAGAAGCAGGGGCAGGCCCAGGCGCAGGCGACACAGGGGAGGGGAACGACGCGGTCGAGCGTGGTGTGCTGGCAACACTGGGCGGGGCCTCGGCACACTCGGGACACGACGCGGACGGCGGCGCTGCCGTTTGCGCGAGGGCGTGGCGACTCGCAAAGATCGCGCACAGCGCGCAAATTGCGCTGCGGCTTTGGCGAAGGAAGCTCGACATGGGAGTGGCCTTCAGCAAGTCACGTGCCGAGCGCAGACCGGCCGCGCCGCGCACGGTTCTTTGTTGCTACACTGCCGCCCAGTGCCGGACGGAGGCAGCCTGCCATGGACGAAATCCCCGAGCGACATGCAGCGATCCCCGAGGGTGCTCGCTGGTCTGCCGAGCGTCAATGCTGGGAAGCGAGCGAGTTTGACGCCATCGGCCGCATCCACGGTGAGCATCGCGCGTTTCGTGTCGACGGCACGCTTCGGCTCGAGTGTCGCTATGACAGCGGTGTCTGTTCAGGCCCCTTTCGCATTTTTCATCCGAACGGCGAGCTCGCGCGCGAGGGCGAGTACGTGGAGGGAGCCCCTCACGGCTTAGTGCGCGCGTATAGCTCCGACGCGCCGAGCCCCGAGCGCCTGCGCGTTTGCTGCGTGCCGGAGACGGCGCGTCAACTGCACCTCGACTACGAACGCGGCGACCTGATTCGCGAACGCTTTTTGGACGAGGCAGGGCGCTTGCTGCAAAAGGACGGTAGCTTGGCGCCGCCGCGCCCGCCCGGCTTGCCAGAGAACGCCGAGTACGAGGAAGCGACTCAGCGCTGGTGCACCTCCCACGCGGAGGGTTCGCTCACGTTGCTCTCTTTCTACGATTCCCGCCCCGTGCTGCTCGAGGAAGTGGCGTATTTGGCGCGACGGCGTTTCCGGGTGCGCCACTTCGCCGAGGACGGCCAGCTTGGCGTCGAAGAACATCTCGACGAAGCCGGTCAGCGCCACGGGGCGTTCCTGGTTCGCTACCTCGACGCGGCACAAGGGCCCTATCTGGAGCCCGACATCTGCGAGGAGCGCGCGCACTTCGAGCATGGCAAGGCCGTGGGACTTTCGGAGTTTCGTACGCGCGCGGGACGCCGCCTGCGCGTGGAACGGGGGCGTGTCCTCGATGCAGAATCAGAGCGCGATCATGCGGTGTTTGCCGACGTAGACCACGACACTTCCGCTTGGCTGCGCATGGCCCACGATCTTACCGAGACCAAGCTGGTTCGGCAAGCGCTCGCGGCGGTCGCCCGCGCTGCCGCCCAAGCACAATCATCGGAGCTGTTTCGGGAATGGCTGGTGCGCAGCGTCGTTCCGTTGGCGCCCGAGCATGCGCGGGAGCTCGCTGCGAGCGTGGAGAGTCCCGCGTTGCCAGCGGTCAGCGACGTCCTGAACGCGTTGTTGCTGGGTGCTGAGCCCGCCATGGCATTGCGTGCGCTCGCGAAGAGCTTGCTGGGCCGGCCAAGGGCGGCGCGTGACTTCGTGGAAGTGGCGCTGCTGCTCGCACCGGATGACTTGGATACACGCTGGATCCGCGCCATGACTCGGCTCGAGCTCGGCCGCGTGACGGAAGCGCTCGACGACGCCGAGCACTTGGCTCGCGACTCCGCGTCGCTCGCCGACTACGTGCGCGACTACGCGCGCCTAGCCTTCCCCAAATGGCAATTTCAGCCGGGTCGCGAAGCCATCAGCGCGAGCTTCGATGGGCTCAGCGAGGTGCCGGCGCAAACACTCCCCGCCATTCGACGCGCCATCCAAGTGTACGCCACGCGCTTGCACGTGCTGCGCGAAGCGGCGCGCCTGTGCCTGAACGGCGAGCAAGAACCCGATTGGCTACCGCCGGCGCTGCCTGATTTGTTGCCCGACGGCCCCCTCGAACTCCGGCGCTACACCGCGAGCATCGTCGACGCGGACGAAGAGGGCGAGGAAACCTCGGAAGTCGAGATCGACGAGACGCTGCAGGCAGGCAACGCACCGCTTTTAGAACTGCAGACTCGTGCGCGGTCCGAATGGGCGGGGCTCAGCTGGCTGTGTTGGGCGGCGGGCCTCGAGCGCATCGCGCTGCCCGACGAATTCAAGCCCCCGCCGGAGTTTGCCGCAGCTGCCAG
>JAEUAF010000197.1 GCA_019695485.1 Sorangium sp. | reverse complement strand
CGGCCTCACCGCTGCCAAAGCAGTGGTCGCTGAAGTTTCCGTGAGCGTCGATGAAGACGGGGCGGTCGTCTCGGTCAACGGGACCGCCGAAGGCCAGTCGCCGTTGCCGGGTAACCTTTACCTCGCGCCGGGCGCGCACACGATCGTGGCGCGCAAGGAAGGCCGCGAGGCCTCCGTGCAAATCACGGCGGTGGCAGGGCAATCGAGCTCCACGAATTTACGCTTCAAGAAGGCGAACGCGGTCGAAGCAGCGGCGGCGGAAAAGACCGAGAAGCCCAGCGAGGCGCGGGAGAAGCCCGCCAAGGCAGCGCCCCCTGAAGAAGAGCAAGCGCCATCCAAACCCGAGCCCGCAGAAAAGCCGGCTGAAGCGGCGGCACCAGCGAGTCCTGGGTCGGGCCATCATCGGATCGGCTTCTTCGAATGGGCGGCGAACTCACCAGTCGCTTGGGTGGGCGGCGGCCTCACGGCGGTCGGCATCGGCGGGGGGATCGGTTTCGCAGTTGGCGCGAAGCGCAACTACGACAATGCCGATTCGATCGCCGCGCAGATCACCAAGGCAACCATCGCCGACAATCTTTTGAAGGAGGGCGCCTGCACCGAGGCGCGCTTCTCGATGCTGAGCTTGCAACGCGCGTCCGAGTATCGAGTCGCTTGCGGCAAGTACAAGGACTACGTCGCCAATGGCGACACCATGAAGACCTTATCGATCGTCGGCTGGATCGTGGCTGGCGCCGCCGCGGTCGGCACCGGTGTGCTCTACGCGGTGGACGGCTTCGCGCCGAACGACGCCGCGAAGGCAAGAGAGCCACGTCGCGCAACAGCGGTCGTTGGCCCTTGGCTGACCGGCACCGAGCGCGGCCTATTCGTCATGGGTCAGTTCTAGGCCACGCGCTAGGACTCGGACTCCGAGGATCGGCGGGCGAGCCACGAGCGAAACGTGCTGCGGGGAACGCCCGCCAGCCGAGCCGCGTGGCTCACATTGCCTCGGCTTTCCTCGAGCAACCGTGCGGCGTCAGCGGGCCCGAGTTGCACTGAACGCGCCGGCTCGGCGGTGGAGGTGGTCTGCACGTCGTCCGCCTGGATCTCCGTGCCTTCGCTCGCCATCGAGGCCCGATAGAGCACGCTGGAAAGCTCTCGCACATTGCCCGGCCAGTTGTGCGCAACAAGCTTCGAGAGCGCCGCGCTCGTCAGTTCCTTCACCCCCACTTCCGCGCGAATACGCCGCAGAAGCGAGCGAGACAGCTCCGGAATATCGCTCTTGCGCTGACGCAGCGGCGGGATCAGAATCACCACGGTCGACAGTCGGTGGTAGAGGTCGGCGCGAAAGCTACCGTTCGCTACGCGCTCGTCGAGCTTCGCCCAGCTGGCTGAAACGATGCGCACGTCGACTTGCACCGGATTGCTCGCGCCGAGCGCGCGCACGCTGCCATCCTCGACGACACGCAACAGCTTCACCTGAATGGACAGCGGCAGATCTCCGATTTCATCGAGAAACAACGAGCCTTGGTGGGCTTGTTCGAAGGCGCCAGAGCGGCTGTGCACGGCCCCCGTGAACGCACCACGGCGGTGACCGAACAGCTCGGCGTCGGCCAGCGATTCCGGCAGCGCCCCCACGTTGAGCGGCACGTAGCCCCCCTGGCGCTTGCTGAGCTGATGCAGCGCGCGCGCCACCACGTCCTTGCCGGTGCCCGACTCACCCTGCAAGAGCACCGGCGCGCGCGTGCGAGCGTGACGTCGAATCTCGGCCACGACGCGCGAGATCGCAGCGGAGCTCCCCACGAGCCCGGGAACGGGATCGGCCTTGGGGATCTCCTGCGTGTAGCCCGAGCGCACCACCACGCTGGTGCGCCCCACCACGAAGACTCCCGCGTCCACCACCAGCGCGCGCGCCACACGCATGGCTCCCACGTAGACGCCGTTCCGGGACCCGAGGTCTTCCACGTGGACGCGATTGTCGCGAACCTCGAGCAAGCAGTGGCGCTGGCTCACCGCGGGGTCGCACACGCGCACATCGGCCAGCTCCCCGCTGCCTATCACCAAGCGCTCGCCCTGCCCCAAAATCCGAGCCTGCCCACCCTCGGGAGCCCCCACCTCGACCACCCAGGGACCGCCGCAGCGCGGGCACTCGACCTCCAAAGTAGGCCCGTTTCCGGCCTCGAAACTGCGAGTGTCTGCGTCCATGTGCCCCGGTCGGCTCTGCAGCGGGCCCGGTTTCTGGTTTTCCACCCGGCGCTTCCGATGCTACACGGCGCGCATGACCGGTCCGCGCTTCTTCCTCGCCGCAGTGCTACTCGGCACATCCCTCGCCTCCGCCGAGGAGCCTGAGCGGCAGCCCACGTCGCGCGATCCGGACGACGTGGCGGAAGCCCCGTTGATTCCTGCGGCAGCCGACACTCTGTCGGGACATCCTCTGCTCAGTGCAGGTGTGCTGGGCCTGCTGCCTGTCGGCATGCTGGACGGCTCTACCGCCTTCGAAGACCGCGCGGGGCTCGGAGTCGGAGTCGCGGGTGACCTTGGTTTCGGGCTCAGTCGAGAGCTCGTGCTGGGCGCCTGGGGCGAGTACGTCGACTATGCGCATCCCTCCGGGTGCTCGCTCTGCGACACGCACAGCTTCGCGGTGGGGCCCTTCGCTCGCTATCACCTCATTCAGGGCGTCCGCTTCGACCCTTGGGTCTCGCTCGGCATCGGTTACCGAAGCCTCTCGGCGGGCGGCCCAAACGCGCGCACGTACACGGGCATCGATTGGCTCAAATTCGCCACCGGCGGCGACTGGTATGCGCTCAGCCAGATTGGGTTCGGACCCTACTTCGAGACCCAATTCGGAACCTTCACCGATCGCCCTGCGGGCCGCTCCGCAACCGTGTACGGCAACGTGAGTCTGGGCTTCCGCGTCACATTCGACGTGCGCGGGCGTTAGTCGGAACGCGATCGACCAAACGCGCAAGGGGCACGCTACGAGCTCCGCGCTCGAAGCACGGCGCGCGCGACGGGACGCTTGCGGGCAAGGCGCGCGCTCAGCCTAGGGCGAGTGCGGCAAAGCGCGGGACCTACGCCCCGCGCTTCCCGGCCAACGTCACTCGGTCGCGATCGTAATGCCGATCGCGCGGCGCACTTCGAAGTAGTGCTCGCTCACGAAATACGTGAGGAGCTCCTTCATCTTGTCCGCCGGCGTCGCGTCACCCGGCAATTGCGGCTCGGCAGCCAGAATCTTGCGCGGAATGTCGAGGTCACCGCACACGATGAGACCAGCACGACAGGAAGACATTTCGACGGCCTGATTCCAACGCTTGATGTTGGCCTTGGCGCCCTCCTCGAGGAAGCGCTTCACCACCGCGCGCAGCCCATCCAGCTGAATCGGCTGGATGTACTTGGCGAGCTCCTGTGCTGTGGCGCGGATCTGCGCCGCCATGTCCTGAGGCATCGGCGTGCTCGGCACTGCCAGCATCACGCCCGCGAAGAGCATAATGGTGAGCTCCGCCTGCGACGGGAACAGCGTCCGGATGTAGTGCTCACCGCGGTAATACGCGAGGTGGCGACCACACATGAACGTGAGCTCGGGCGGCGAGAAGCCGGTGAGCACCGTCTGCCCCGCCACCGATGCCGGCGGCATTGCCGGCACCGCCACGATTGCGCCTGGCACATCGTTGCGCACGTAGAGCTCTGGCGGCTGCACCGCGAGAACCTGCGAGGCCCAGCCGAACGTCTTGGCAAACGTCACGGTCGACGTCAGCGGGTCCTGACGGAACCGCTTGTCGAGGACCGGCACTTTGCCCTGACTCTGGAGCTGGTGAATCTTGGCCTGCAACGCCGCCGGCGCGATCATCTCGAAGATCTTCGAGATGTGGAGGTTTTCGTCCGGGTGGAACACGTGCTTCATCCAAAGCTCGTTGTTCAGACGCCCCTTCACCGCCAACATGCCCTGCGGTCGATAATCCTCGAAGAAGCGATTCTCTTCGGGATCGGCCTTCTTCAGGAAGACCATCGCCGCCGCCAGGCACCAGGCCTCGTCGTAGGCCTGCTTCTGCAGATAGAGCCGGTAAAGCGCGCGATACGCATCGACCTTGAGCGGGTCGGTGCCGAGGATCACGCGCTGCTCGTCGATCGCCTCGTCCCAGCGCTCACTGACCTCGTAGAGCTCAGCGAGGATCTGGCTGTCTACGAGCTGCCCAGGGCTGGTCGTCGCCGCCATGCGGAAGGCTTCGATCGCAGAGTCCGTCTGCTGCAGACGATCGCGATAGATGAGCCCTAGCTGGTGCCACAACGTGTGTTCGAGATCGGCGTTCCCCTTGCCCGCCACACGATGCAGCATCTTCCGGTAAGAGCGCTCGAGCGCCTTCCAGTTCTTCTGCTGCGTGAGGACTTTGTTGATGCGCTCGAACGCCTCGAGGTAGCTCGGGTTTAGATCGAGCGCCTCATTGAAGAGCTCGACGGCACGATCCACGTCCTGGATCTTGTCGCGGTAGATCTGCGCCTGAGTAAACAGGTAGCGCGCGCGGAACTCGGGCTTCTCTTCGAGAGCCGCAATCTGCTCCAGCGTCGCCACCATCTTCTGCCAATCGGCGGCCGACTGGTAGAGCTGCAAGAGCTTGTGCAAGAGCACGTGATCGCGGGGCTTGAAGTCGAGAGCCTCTTCCAAAGCCTCGATGGCCTTGTGCGGGTTCTTCTCGCGTTCGGCCCAAATCTCGCCGATCTCGTTGAGGATGCCGAAGCGCTCCTCGCCGTCCGAAACGCCGTCGAGGATTTGCCGCTTGTAAGCCGCGACCTGCTTCCAGTCGTTGTTCTTTGAGTAGACGCCGATCAACGCATCGAGGGTCGGGCGATGATCGCTGATCAGAGCCAGGGCCTTCTCGTAGTTGTTGATGGCCTGACGCGCCTGCCCCTGCTCGCGCTTGATGCAGCCGAGCCGGTAGTACACATCGGTGCGCGACGCGCTCTCGTCTTCCGACAGCGCCGTCAGCACCTTCTGGTAGTTCGTGAGGGCGGTGGGCCAATCACGCAGCTCGAACGCGACGTCGGCCACGCCGCGAATGCTCTCTTGATCGGTGAGGTCGAGCTGATTCGAGGTCTGATAGGCCTTGAGGGCCTTGTCGTAGTTTCCGAGCGCGGCGTGCACTTTGCCGAGCAGCTTGTAGAGCGTGTGCTGCTCGCTACGATCCTTGTTCTTGCTCTTTCGAACGAGCATTTCCGCGAGCGGCTCGGCTTGCGGCCAACGCTCGGTGCGCGCGTACTCTTCCACGAGCGGGAGCGCGGCCTCTTCGCAGTCCTCGTCGCACTGAATCGCAAGCTCGTAGGCCTGCACCGCCAGGTCATGCTCGCTCAGCATGTCATCGCGCAGCTTGCCGAGTTCGACCAAGAGCTTGGCGCGGGCACGTGGTGCCTGCGTGTTGAGCTGCTCTTGCTCGAGGTAGCGCGCCGCGCGGTCCCAATCGGACTCGTCGATGGCGATGGTGCGCAGCGCAGCCAACGTCGGCAGATGCGACGGGTCCAGATCGAGCGCCATCTCGAAGCGCTCCTGCGCCGACTGCCGGTCGCCGAGCTTCTCGTCGAGCGCCTTGCCGATGCGGAAGTACATCTCGACGCGCTGCTTGCCGTCGGTCGTGAGATCCGCCACGCGAGACATGGACTCGATGGCTTGCGCCGTAT
>JAEUAF010000175.1 GCA_019695485.1 Sorangium sp. | reverse complement strand
GGCGTCCTCGAGGAAGCCCCAGCCAACGTTTTGCACGGCGGAGGCATTGATCTCGATGACGACCGCATTCTTGTCCAAAATCTCGTGAGGAAAGTCGAAGCGCTTCTGCGAGAGCTCGCTGCGCCGGCGGCCGGGGTAGGTAAACCGTACCTTGTAGTAGTAGAGAAACGTGTCGCGCAGATCGGTATGGTACTTGTTGACGTAGTCGAGAATCGCCCACACGAAACTGCTGCCGACGAACAGCACGGAGGGCCGTTCGGATGCACCCTGCGCGACCACGCTCGCCTGCGTATAGGGCGTCTGCCGGTAGAGCGCGGACTCGGACCAAAGATTCGCGACGTCGAGTAGATCCCGATCCAAGCCGAGCGGGACATCGCTCATCGTGTAGGGCTCGCAATGGAGCTCGAGTAGCGGTCTTGCGAGGCGCTCCTTCAAGGATGAAAAGACGCGCGCTGTGACGTTGCAGGCCGCGGGGTCGTTCCAGTGTGCACCAGTGTTGGCGAAGACGCCTGCCGGAAGCGTCGCCTTCCACTGGGTCGCGAGTTCTTGCGCGTCGACGAAGTCGAGACCGTACTGGCGGAGTAAGGCGACGAACGCTTGGTAGTTGCTGCGCAGCTCTAGGCGCTCTCGCACCAAGAACCGATCGGGCACGTATTCAGGATAAACCAGGGCCTTGCTCGGGCTCACCAATACCAGAAGCGCAATGTGTCGCGCGTCCAGATAGTCCTTCAAGAGCTTCAAGCGCACGACCTTGCTCTCGAGCAGAGCAGGCTCGACTAGGTCTCGACGGTTGAGGTCGTCGACGTATTCCCGCTCGTAGATGAAGCCGCGCTTGCCGAGCAAGAGCGGAGTATGGGAGCCGGGCGCAAACTCCTTGAAGGCGCGCAGGTTGAGCTCGTTGTCGGCCCGAACCAGTGCCGCGCGAAAGCCGAGCTCGGCATTGAAGGCCTGTTCGAACGCCTGCTGAAATTCTCCGCTGCGATAAGCGCTCACGCTCAGTGGAACCGCAGACGGTGCTTCGACTGTGCCCGTCAAAGTCAGCGCGGGCCCCAAGCGCAGCCACTTCTCGGCCAACGGCAACGCGCAGATCGCGAAAAAGAGCCCAATAAATAGCAGGGGTTTCGCGCGCATGCTCAAAAACGGAAGTAGATGAAGGGGTTATAGCCCGAGTTCGCGAGCGAGGCGCACGACAACAGCAACACCAACAGAGCGCCCAAGTAACTCAAAGTCGTGCCCCACGAACTCACGGGCCCGACTTCGAAACGCCGAGAGAGCTCTGCGCCGGGCGTAGAAACGGGCAGGAAGCTCAGACATGCAGCGAGTCCGAGCGCGAACGCCGCGCGATTGGTCAAGAGCTCGGCGGTGAGCGGGGAGCTCGCGTTCGGCGCATGCGCCGTCAACGCTGTCAGTCGTCCCAAGAAGCGGAGCGCGTAGCCGAGATCGGGCGCGCGAAAGAAGACCCAGCCGACCGCCACGATCCCGAATGTGAGCGGCACGCGCACGAGCACTGGCCAGCGCTCCGTGATGCGCAGCGCGAAGCGCTTCTCCAACACCAGGAAGGTGCCATGATAGGCACCCCAAACCACGAAGGTCCAATTCGCGCCGTGCCAGAAACCCGGGATCTGAAAGACTACCCACAGGTTCAAGTATGTACGGCCAGTGCTGACTCGGTTTCCTCCGAGCGGCACGTACAGATACTCCTTCATCCACGAGGACAAAGACATGTGCCAGCGGCGCCAAAACTCGGTGATGCTCCGCGAACGATAGGGACAGTCGAAGTTCTCCTTGAACGACATGCCGAGCATGTGCCCAAGTCCGAGCGCCATGTCCGAATACCCGGAAAAATCGAAGTAAATCTGAAAAGTGTAGGCCAGAATACCGAGCCACACGTGGAAACACGAAAGCGTCGCCGGAGGAAACCCGAACACTAAGTCCGCAGTCGCTGCGAGTTGATTCGCGATCAACACCTTCTTGGCGAGACCGACGCAAAAGCGGAAAGCCCCGTAGGCAACGGACGAGAGCGGATGCCGGCGCGACTCGAGCTGTTCAGCCACGTCGTGATAGCGAATGATCGGCCCTGCTATCAACTGCGGAAAGAACAACACGTAGAGCGCGAAGGTGACGAAGTTTCGCGCGGGCGGGCTGATTTTTCTGTAGACGTCGACGACGTAGCTAATCTTGTGAAAGGTGAAGAACGAGATTCCGATCGGCAAAA
>JAEUAF010000174.1 GCA_019695485.1 Sorangium sp. | reverse complement strand
CTTGACCTTGAAATCTTCGGCGTCGGTGAGCTCGAAGCCAGTCTGCATCGCGTCCTTCAGCCAGCCCCTGACTTCCGCGTTCTTCTTGCCTTCGAGTGCGGCGAACGCGAGCGCTTTCTTGCGCGCTGGCGCAGGCTCGGCCGCGGCGTCCTTCTTAGGCTTGGCGTCGGCGGCGTGCGGCGCGAAAAAGAGTGAGAACAGAGCGAGAGCGGCCAGCGTGGGGCGCAGCGCAGGTCGGATCTTCATCTTGAATTCTGCTGATTTTCCGGGGGACCGAGCCGTTGCCGTCAGGGCTTGAAGCTCGTGATCCAGTTCTGAATGCAGGTGAGATCCGCACCGGACAGGCCGTTGGTTCCGGGAGGCATGGATTTGTACATGGGGCATCCGGTCGCGGTGTTGGTCACCATTTTGAGCAACATACTGTTACTCGGGGTCGCCGGATCGATGATGAAGGTTTGCCCGGAGCACTTCGAGTGCGTTGTGCTCAGCCGTTGGCCCAGGTTCGAACCCGATAGATCGAGTCCGCCGCCCACGCTCGCAGCGCTGCTCGAGCTGTGACAAACAGTGCTGCAGCCGTAGTTTCCATTCGCGAAAACGTCGGCCACGCAACTGGGATCCGGAGGGATCTGGCTCGGGCCGCCACCGCTGCCAGTCGCCCCGCCCTGACCAGGCGTGTCGCTCACCAGAAAATCGTCGTAGTGGCCGTTGCGATCGAGGTCGGCCGCGCACGCTGCGGCCAAACCTAGCGCGGCGAAGCCTGCCACGAGCCGAATGCGCGACACGCGCCCGAGCGCTTGACGCCAGGCTGCAGCCCTACGTTGCCGGATCGCTGGTTTCGAGTCCCGGTTGATTGTCGTCACGTTGGGGAGAACCCTAGCATTAAAGTTGGCTTCCTAGCGGGCACGTCCGGCAAAGAAATCACGCCTACTGGAGTGCCACGAGCCAGAATAAACGGAGCAATTTTTTTATGGCAACCTTCCGTTTCGAGCGAGACGCGCTGCGCGCAAAGTCGAGCTCAGCTATTTCGACCGAGCAGCGCATTCGCTTCCAAGATGTGGATGCCGCCGGTATAATTTTCTACCCGCGCTTGTTCGAGTACTGCAACGATCTCCTGATCGAGGTGCTGGAGCAGTGTGGAGCGCCGCTGCCCGAAGCCTTGAAAACGGGTGCCTGGGTCTCTCCCATCAGGCATGCCGAAGCCGACTATTTTCGACCGCTTCGCTTCGGAGACCGCATCGAGGTCGCGCTCGTGCGCGTACACCTCGAGCCCACTCAAGCCACGTTGGGCTTTCGCGTTGCACGACTCAATCCTGAGGGTGGCGAAGCGGAGCTTGCGGCGGTCGCCCAGAGCCAGCACGCTTTCCTGAATCCGCAGACATTCGAGCGAATCCCGATCCCAGAGGCGATCCAGGCCGCCTTCGCGGCCGTGGGTGAGTAACCCGAAAGGTACCGTTCGTTCAGATTGGCAGTGCTCAAGGCCACGGGCGGAGCGACGCCGCGGCGCGAGCGCGCACAGCGCCGCGGTCGACTTTACCGTTCGGCAAGAGCTCGAAGTCGTCGAGCGTCGCCATCAAACGAGGACGCTCGTGGCGCGCCAGCCTTTCGCCAACCCAGCGCGCAACGCTCGCAGGGTCGAATTCGGGCGAGGCCGCCAGCCCGCAGGCCACCAGCTCGCCAAATCGCGGATCCGGCACGCCGAACACGAGCGCGTTTCGCACGCCAGGTGCGCCGCGCAGCACTTGCTCGACGCGTTGTGCGTCCACATTCTCACCTCCAGTGATGATCATGTCGCCCAAGCGCCCGAGCACGAAGAGCTCCCCGTGCTCGTCGAGCACACCGCGATCTTCGGTCTGCAGAAAGCCGGCGCTATCGATGGGCGCGCGGGCGTCCCAGAGGCTGCTGCAGAGGCTCGGCGCCTTGACCAGAATGCGGCCTTCGGAACCAATGCGAACCTCGGTATCCCGTAGCGGCTGGCCGGAGCTCACCACGCCGTCCCTGACGCGGGGAGTGCTTCCAAGCCGGGTGGTCGTCACTTGAGAGCAGGCTTCGGTCATCCCATAGGTGGTGAGAATCGGAAGCCCGCGGGCTTCCGCGCGGGCGAGCAGCTCTGGCGCGAGCGCAGCGCCACCGACCAGCACCGCACGCAGCGTCTTCGGCGGCGTCCACGCCGGCTCGAGCGCGAGTAGCGCCTCGAGCAAGGTGGGCACGAGCGAGACGACACTCACGGCGTCTGCTTCCATGCGCGCCACCAAGCGGGGCAAGGAGGCCAGCACGCCGCCGGCATCCGGCTCGAAAAGCACGACGGCGCTCGCCGCGAGCAGCGACCGCGTCAGAATCGACAACCCACCCACGTGCGATGGCGGCAGACACAAGAGCCAGCGATCTCCAGGGGCGAGCGGAAGATTCTCGGCCGAGCCTCGCGCCGATGCCGCGAACGCGGCGTGGCTCAGCACGACGAGCTTGGGACTGCCGGTGCTGCCCGAGGTCGGCACGATCGCGAGCGGCGCCGCGGATACGAGACCGCGCGGGGACGGTGGCAGCGAGATATCGCTGGCGGGTAACGGGTCTTCGTCGGGCGCGAACACGTGCAGCGCGCCTACTCGTCCGACAAGCCGGGATCGCTCGCGCGCGGGCAGGCTCGGATGCAGCAGCAATGCGGGGATGCGCTGGGCGAATAGTGCGTGGAGCAGTTCGACCGTCGAAAGCGTCGGTCGCGCGACCACTGCGACCGGCTCGCCCTCGCGCACCGGGAGCGCCCGTGTGAGAGCGTTCGAGAGCCGGCCCACGCGCTCCGCCAGCTCTGCATACGACAGCGCGCCGCTTGTCGTGACCAATGCGACCCGACGCGGGTGGTTTTGGGCGACGGAAAACACCGAGATCATCGGACTGGCTCGATTCCGAGCCCGGGCGCGTGTGTGGGCTCGATTGCGCTCATTGCCGCGCTCCACGGCCCATCCGCGCTTGGCAATGCCGCGTGGCGAGCGAGGCCGTGGGCCGTGTTGGACTCGCCCAAGCGAGTGCTAATTCGACGAGCGCTCGATAGCCGATCCAGCCTTCGAAGGTGTGGGAGATGACAGTCGCTAATCCGAGCTTCTGGGCCAGCTCTATCCAGTCGAGCGAGCGCGTGATGCCGCCCAAGACGGTGGGTTTGATCACGAAAGCCACGACGCCTTCGTCGCGCAGCGAGCGTGAGTCGAAATTGCGCGGCTGTCTGAGCGACTCATCGAGAGCGATAGGCACTGGGGGTGCGTTGAGCGGCGGTCCAGCCGCCGCCACGGGCTCCTCGATGAATTCCAGCCCGAGCGGGCGCAGCGCTGCGAGCCGGGCGCGAGCGTCTGCGCTCGACCACGCGCGGTTGGCGTCGAGCCGCAAGGCGACTCGTGGCCCGAGCAGCTGCCGTAGGCGCGTCAGTCGGACGAGCTCTTCGTCGAAGCTCTCGGGGCCTCCCACCTTGACTTTGAGCGTGCCGAAGCCGGCTGCGAGCGCCGCCTGCGCCGCACCGGCATCCGGGTCGAGCTCGACCAGAGCAGCACAGCGCAGCGTGGTAATGGGCGCCGACAGACTCGGGGTACACGCGCGCAGCACACGGTGCATCGGCTCGCCCCGGCCTTGCCCAACCAAATCGAAGACGGCGCACTCGACTGCAGAACGTGCCGACGGCGTGGCGATCTCGAGTGCGCGCAAATCCGAGAGGAGTCGCCGAGGGTCGACGATCGCTCGTTCCACGCATTCGAAGAGCGCTGCCGTGCCGTGCGCAACGACGGCGGCGAGGGCTGCCTCGGCCTCGGCGAGCGAGTCGTCAGAATAGCCAGGCAGGGGCGCGGCCTCGCCGTTTCCGACGCGGGCCGCGCTGTCTTCCAGAGAAAAAATCAGGCCGCTTCGCGCGAGCCAGCGCGTCTGCCAATTCTGTGTGGGACTCGCAAGCTTCTGCTCGTAGCGCGAGAAGCGAGCGCCACGACTCACGGCGCTCGTCCGAGCGCCAAGCCGAGGGCGAACAGCGCGCCAAATCCAAACAGCAGCCGCGCCGTGCGAACCAGCAGCGGATTTAGCGCGCGACCCTCTTCGCGAGCCACCGCGCGCAGCGTGGCCATGGCGATCGGCGCAGTGAGCCACGGTAGCAACACCCAAACACCCGCTGCGTGGCTGAAAAAGAGGAGCGGCGGCACGGCATAGGCACACGCAAACAGAAGCGTGTATTCAGTCAGTGCGCCGCCGCGCCCGAAGCGCACGGCCAGCGTGCGCTTTCCCGCGCGAGCGTCGGTTTCCCGGTCGCGCAGGTTGTTGACCACCAAGATCGCGGTCGAAAGACTACCGAGCGGCAGCGCCGCCCAGAAAGCTAGCGTGGGGATGGTCTGCGCATGCACGTAGGCGCTGCCACACACCGCGACCAACCCAAAGAATAGAAAC
>JAEUAF010000074.1 GCA_019695485.1 Sorangium sp. | reverse complement strand
CATGCTCAAACGCGACAATCCAGCGCCTGGGCAGGCGTCCACCGCTCTGCACAGCCCACCGCTGATTCCGCAAGATCGGACGCGCTTCGAATACACCGGCGTTGTACCGAGCCCGTGGATTCAGCTGAACTTCAGCTATGGAAACTCGACGATCTCGGCGACCGCGATCATCGCGGCCCAAGCGGCCACGGATGCGGCGGGCATCTTCGATGCCACGAAGCAGCTCGGCATTGCAGACGCCTTCTTGACGGTGAACCTCTCGCAGGCGCTGCACACTCCGTTCATGGTGCGCGTGGGCGCGCTCAGCGGGCGCTTCGGCGCCATGGGGCAGTTCGACGCCGGACGCTACGCAACGCCCTTCATCGCCAGCACGAGTACGCTCGGCGTGAACACCAGCGTCGGAGCCGATCTGGGCCACGATTTCTCGCTCGCCGTCGAGCACGGCATCGGCAGCTCGCTCGCGCGGCCCGGCAGCAGCATCTTGCCCGAGGGATGGAATGACTTCGGGTTCACCGGCGCACAGGGCACCGGCAGCGCGGACGCACCCAAAGGCGTCGGAACCACGTTCGTGAATCGCCTGCACGGGGTGCTCGGTTACAAGGACTTGCTGCAGGTCGGCGGACACTACCTGACGGCCTGGACCCAGGACGAAACCGTCACCAGCGTCGGGGTTCAGGACGGCAAGATCGGCGTTCTCGGCGCGGACGCTCGACTGACCGCAGGCCGCGGCGGGCACCTTTACGTCGGCGTCGCCCACACCTCCGCGTCACACGCAGCCACCGTCTCGGGTGTGATTCAGATCCTGAATGCACGCGGCGGCCCGGAACTCATCAGCGAATACCTCGGCCCCAAGAGTCACGGCAACGGCGGGCTCACCACCTACGGCGCCCAGTACGACCTCAGCGTGGCCCGCGCTGTCTACGGCGATACGTTCCGCGGCAAGAGCCCCGACCTTCGCCTCAGCCTGTTTGGAATCGGCGCGCACATCAAGAGCGACGATCCGAGCGCAGACGGCACCGGTAAGTTGAAGGTCGGCGCGGAGCTCACCTACGCCATCGCTTCGTGGTTCGCCGTCTCGTCACGCTTCGACCACGCCACCGCGAACACTTCGGATAGCAAACAGGCCTTCAATATCTATTCGCCTCGCGTGCTGTTTCACACCGACTGGTTGAGCCGCGACGAGTTTGCGCTGCAGTACTCGTACTTCCAATACGGCGACAACGTCGTAGTTCGCCCGGGGTATCCCCCGACGCCCGATCCGAGCGCCACGCCGGACAAGCACGTCGTCTCCCTTTCGGGCACTTATTGGTGGTGAGCTCGCGATGACTCCGAGGACCCGCTCATTTTCTCTTCTGCTAGCTCTCTGCATCAGCGCTTGCAGCCAGGCGAAGCGTGCGCCCGTCCCCACCGATTGCTCCGTGCTCGACGCCTACGAGCTTCATCCGAATGGGTCCTTCAACGGCACTTGGTTCGCGTCGGCGGATGCAACGCACCTGCCAGACGGCGGGGTCTCGACGGCCAGCGCGAATTCAGAAATGATCGATCCGCCCCTGTGCGGTCTCACGCAAGCGCTGGTCTTCGCGTCCTCGGGGAGTCACGACTGGGGGTCGCTCGCTGGCAACTACGTGGTCCCGAACTTCGGTTCCACCCCGGAATCAGACAAGAACGCGAGCGGCTACGAGGGGCTCTCATTCTGGGCGCGCAGCCTGTACGACCGCAGCTTAGCCCTGTCACTCGGAGACGATACAGTCGTTGAACTGCCCGAGAACGCCGCCAGCTGCGAACCGCAATACCTCGACGATGCGGGCACCCTCAACCCCGCCTTCTATTTCCCGCCGGAGTCGGGGCTACCCGCCGCCGATGGCTGCGGCAATTCGTTCGTGACGCAGCTCCTCACCAGCGACCGCTGGGAATTTTACACGATTCCGTTCACGGCCTTCACGCAGATCGCGCAAGACCCGCGCGTGAGACCGAACGGAATCAATCGCGCCGCGGTGCTCGCGATCAGCATGCGCGCACCGAAAGATTCGATCGTCGAGACCTGGTTCGCGAACTTCGCGTGGTATCGCGCCAAGGCGCCGTAGTCGGCGTTTTCGGACGCACGCGGCGCAAGCGCCGCCGCTTACAGACTGATGCGCGCTCCCAGTGAGACGCCAAGCCAGAGAATCGGCAGGTGGCCGATTTCTCCCTGAGGCAGCATCCGGATCGCTGCGGGCGCGGGAATCAGGGTCGCACCGATCGCGAGCACAGGCGCCACGCGGGAGCGAGCGAACGACGCGAGTAGCAACGCCCGAACACCGAAGTTTACCGCGCTTCCCGTTTCCGGTCGGGCGAGCCCTGCTCCACGCACGCGCTCGATGGCGAGCACGGCGGATGGCTCGAACGCGACGTCGAATGGGTTCGCCGGGAAGCGCAAGCGAGCTCCGACCGTGCCCACCAGTCGCTCGAGCTCGCAATTCAAGGCGCCAAGATCGAGCGCACGCTTCGGCGCGTAGCCAACCGAGAACGCCGGTGCCAGCGGCGCGCGCCCAGCGGCGCGGAGCTCGGCCGCCATGCCGCGCAGCGCGAGTTCCCCGCGTGAATTCAAGGCTTGTTCGCCGAGCCATGCCGCATCCACGGCGAGCCACGGCTCTTTCCCTGGCGCTTGTATGGGATCGCGCTTCGACGCGAGCGACTCCGGCGGAGGCCGTGGCTTCGGAGCGGGAACGGGCGTCGACACAGGCGGAGTCGCTGGCCTCGAATCCGCCTCCGGCGCAGAGGGCTCGAGCGGGGGTCCCTCGACCGCGTCGGGGAGTTCAGGAGGCATCAGAGTGACGATGGCGAAGACAGCAGCAACGCGCGCGCGGCGAGCGCACTCGCGCCCAGGGTCGGAGTAGGTGCGTTCCGCACTCGAGCCTTCCGTGGTGACGGAGACCCGAAAGCTCGCCCCTTGGTCGTTCACTGAAACGCTGGAGCCTGCGGGGATGGCCCGCCGACTACGAGCGCTCGTCAGCTGCAAAATTGCAGCGCGCACTGCCTCGGGCTGCGGACAGACGCCAAAACCTTTGACGTCGAGCGGCTCAGGGGCTGGCTGAGCCGTCGCCCGCATGGTAACCAAAATAGCGAGCGCTCCGCTCGCTATGGCGGCTCGGAACGTACCGAGATGCACGTGTTTCGTGTACATCAGGAGTGGCGTGGCCTGTACGCCAATGTGTCCTGTCACCGCGAATCCAAGCAGGTTCGCTTTCGACGATAACTTTCCGGCAAGGTTTCCCCCGAGCGTGGCCCTAAAACGATCAGCATCGCACGGTGAACTCCCCGCGGAGTCCCAGCCGCCGGCCTTAGGGCCCGGCGGGCGCGAAGCTGTGACTGGCAGAGCCCCTCCCCTCGAGTTCGATGCCTTATATGAGCAGTGGTTCGAAGAAGTGGCCCGCTGGGTCCGCGCCATGGGCGGGCCCGAAGCGGATCGCGACGACTTAGTGCAGGACGTCTTTCTGGTCGTTTATCGTAGGCTGCCGGACTTCGACGGCAGAAATGTGGGCGGCTGGCTCTATCAAATCGCTCGCCGTCGCGTGCGCGACTTCCGTCGTTTGTTTTGGGTTCGACACCTGTTCGGACATAGCGTCCCACTCACCGAAGGAATCGCAAAGAGCCCCGGGACTCCGGCAGAGTCGCTGGAGACCAAAGAACAAGGTCGAATGCTGGACGAGCTCCTTCAGAGTCTAAACCCCGATCAGCGCGCCGCGTTCGTGCTGTTCGAGGTGGAGGGCTATAGCGGCGAGGAGATCGCGCGGCTTCAGAATGTCCCGCTGAACACGGTCTGGGCGCGAATTCACAAGGCTCGCAAGAAGCTCCAGGGACGCATCACTCGCCTCGAGAAACGCGAGCTCGGGAGGACGTCGGGATGAAGCGCCTAACCGACCCGAGCGCGGAGCTCGATCCGAGCCAAGCGCGCCTTGCCTCGCTCGTGCGGAGCGCGACGCCCTTCCGCGCAAACCCGTTTCGCAAGCGCATGGTGCTGCAGCGCCTGTCGCGGGTGAGCGAGCGTCGGTCGTGGCTTTGGCTGCACCCCGCATTGGGCACAGCGGCCCTCTACTTGCTCGGCAGCGCGAGCATCGCCGCGGCCGCCTACGGCCTCTACGAGCGCACTCGCGGTGTGAGCAGAACCCCGCCCGTTGCAGCTCTGCCAGCTTCCCCACGCAAAGACACCCCCAGGCCCGTCGGTGCGCCCGCCCTAACTCCCGCCCCAATTGCGGAGGACGACGGCTCGCTCGCTCCGAGCCCCGCCGAAACGCGCACGGCGCCACGCCACGATGCGCGGAGCCCCGCTGCTCACGACCCCAAGGTGTCGTCGCGTCACGACGGTGAGGATCCGACGGAGGTTTTGGAAGCCATCCGGGCGCTGCGCAAGCAAGGCGACGCCGCGCGCGCACAGGTCCTCCTCGATCAATATTTGAAGGCTCACCCGAGCGGGGCGCTCACGGAAGACGCGCTGGTGCTCTCGATCGAGGCTGCCGTCGCCCGTCACGATCCGAAAGCGATCGACTACGCCAAGCGGTACCTGACGCGCTTCCCGCACGGGCGTTTCCGCGCGCTGGCGTCACGCGTCGTCGCCGGCAATTAGCGCCCGGCTGAGCGATCGCCCTAGCCGCGTCCCGGTTCAGGGGTGAATGTTCACGATCGTGCCGGGCTCGGTATTTTCGCCGGCGTAGGTCGCCTGCCAATGCTCAGGCACATTGGGCGATGACCACGAGAACACGTAGCGCGCGTCGATCGGCGCCAAGTTCACGCAGCCGTGTGAGCGCGGCCGACCGAAGTCATCGTGCCAATAGGCGCCGTGAAGCGCGTAGCCGCCCTTGAAGTACATGACCCAAGGCACATCGCGCAGCTCGAACTCGTGATCGGACACGTCGGAGTCCATCGTAGTCGTGACGTGCTTTTGATAGATGCGGAAGATGCCCTGCGGCGTGCTGAGCGTCTTGCCGGGTTCGCCCATCCCGTCGCGGCCGCTCGAGATCAGCGTCGCGTAGACGGGCACGTCGCCCTCCCACAGCGTGAGGGTCTGATTCGCGAGTGACACGTCGATCCACTTGGTGGTCTTCTTGACCCAGCCTGGGAGCGCGCTCGGTTTGGCGACCGTGCCGAGCTCTTCACTCTTGAGCCAGCCGCCATCGCGCGCCTCGACCAACCGCGTGTCACCTTGCATGCGTACGTTGCCCGTGAGGGGAACGATGCCGCGAAAAGCGAGCGGCTCAGCCGGCACGAATCGCCCGCCTTCGAGACGGTAGCCGTGCGCATCCTTGGCGCGCACCAGTCCCACCGGAAGGCCGGCATGGCGGATGTCATAGCCGTGAAACGCCGACCCGGGGTCCGGCTTCAACTTGTCCGCCGGGAGCAAGCGCCCGTCAGTGCTGATCGCGAAACGCCGCCCCTGTGCGCTTTCGGGGGCAACGAAGCTGCCGATCAAGGCCACGCCGCCGTGGCGTTTGATACGATTCGAGATGACTGCGTAGGACGGAACTTTGAAGTTAGAGAGGTTTGGGATGCGCCGATCCCCCTGCAGCCACCAAGGCACCTCGTCGGCGCCGCTGCCTCCAAACCGGCGGGCCTCATCGACCACCGGGCTGCGAGGCGGAGGTGCGCCCACGGCCAGGCCGCTCGCGTCGAGGGGGACGTCGTTCGCCCCAACGCCATACGTGTCCCACTGCGCATGGAGTTTCTGCCAGCTCTTGAGGTGGCGTTCGAGTCGCATCTCGTAGCGAAACTGCTCCTCTTTGCTGGGCACACGCATGTAATTCGGCGCAACGGCGCGCAGAAACGCGTAAGCGTACGGGAGCGGTTTGCTCCGGTCGGGCTCGACATCGATGGCCCGCGCCACCGGATGGTCCGCTTTCAGCGTGGCGTCATTTCCCGCGCACACGAAGCCGACCGGCCGCACCTCGTACCAGCCCCCCGGGCAGTCCCGCAAGGTCACGGCGGCCGCCGAGCGGGCGACGCGCGCCCCTGCGCGCAGCACCCCGATCACCTCGCCGTCCTGGGCGGGCTTGGCCCGGACCGGAACCGCCATCGCTACCGGCAACAACTTGGGTCCGTCCGCCGCGGGAACCGGCACGTGCGACCAGTCATCCCCGGCGGCGGGCAGCTTCGAGCCCCCATTTTCAGGCTTCAACTTGAGGGCGGCCGGATCTTCCGCTGAAACATTCCCGCACCCAAACGTCAGAACTGACGCCAAGGCGGCGTTCCGGAGGCGAGCCATGCCGATGATCATGCCGGGATCCTCTTTGCCCAAAGCCGAGCGGCCGGGCCAAAAAACCAACCATCAAAGGTTCGCGAGGGCTTGCCGGGGAGCACCCTTCGGGAAAGTATCGGGCACCCCGGAAAGAGCGATGCCCAAGGACACCTTAACAATCACCGACAATCGGACCGGCAAGACGTACGAGCTCCCAATCGCGGACGGCACTATCCGCGCTACGGACCTGCGGCAGATCAGAACTGACGAGCAGGACTTCGGGATGATGACGTACGATCCCGGCTTCATGAACACTTGTTCGTGTCGTTCGTCGATCACTTACATCGACGGCGACAAGGGCATCCTGCGCTACCGCGGCTACCCCGTGGATCAGCTCGCGGAAAACGCCACGTACCTCGAAGTGGCCTACTTGCTCATCAACGGTGAACTTCCGACGAGCGGCGAGCTCGACGAGTTCACGAGTAACGTGACGCACCACACTTTCGTGCATGAGAATGTGCGCACGTTCATCGATGGCTTCCGCTACGACGCCCACCCGATGGGCATGCTGGTGGCCTCTGTCAGCGCGCTCAGCACCTTTTATCCCGAAGCCAAGCACGTGCTCGACAACGAGATTCGGCGCAACCAAATGGTGCGCTTGATCGCGAAGATGCCGACGCTCGCGGCGTGGAGCTACCGCCACAGCATGGGGATGCCCTTCGTGTATCCGAGCAACGAGCTCAGCTACACCGAGAACTTCCTCTATATGATGAAGCGGATCGCCGAGCCGAAATTCGAGGTGCATCCCGAGATCGTGCGCGCGCTCGACGTGCTGTTCATCCTGCACGCCGACCATGAGCAGAACTGCTCGACGAATGTGATGCGCGGTGTCGGCAGCTCGCGCGCCGATCCGTACGTGGCCGTCGCCGGCGCAGCCGCCGCGTTGTATGGCCCCTTGCACGGCGGCGCCAACGAAGCCGTTTTGCGCATGCTACGTGAGATCGGTAACGTCAGCAACGTGCCCGCCTTCATCAAAGAGGTGAAGAGCGGCGTCGGCGGGCGTCTGATGGGCTTCGGTCACCGCGTGTACAAGAACTACGATCCGCGCGCGCGCGTCATCAAGCGCCTGGCAGATCAGGTATTCGAGATCGTCGGCAAGAAGAGCCCCCTCTTGGCAGTCGCGCTCGAGCTCGAGCGCATCGCGCTCTCTGATGAATACTTCGTCCCACGCAAGCTCTACCCGAACGTCGACTTTTACTCGGGCCTCATCTACGAGGCGCTCCAAATCCCGGTCGACATGTTCCCCGTGCTGTTCGCGATTCCGCGCACTGCGGGCTGGCTCGCCCAGTGGGAAGAACTATTGCTCGACAAGGAGCAGAAGATCGCGCGGCCGCGCCAGATTTACACTGGCTACGACGAGCGCGCCTTCGTGAAGATCGGCGACCGACGCAGCACCAGCCTGCGCGCAGAAGCCGTCAAGAGCTCACCGCGCGAGACCGACTGAGCCAGGCTGACTTTCGGCGAGTCGAGCGCTTCGCGGAGCGCTCGCTCGCCGACTCATGAGTGGGGACCGAGCGCATGAGCGAGCGAGAGGCGACGAGCGACAGCTGGACTCCACCCCGAGATGCACCGAGGCGCGCGGGGCATGACGCCTTTCAGGTGCGCCCCTCGCAATTGACGGGGGCACTCATCGGCGATCGCTACAAGATCCGGGGCTACCTGAGTCGAGGCTCCATTTCGCGCGTGTACCTGGCGGAAGATCTCGAGACCGAGGCGCCGGTCGTGATCAAGATGCTCTCGGCTGGCGTCGCCAAAGACGCGAATTTGCGCGCCCGAGTCGAACAGGCAAAGTCGAGCCACGTCCCTATCCTCCATGCGAACTTGGTCGATCTGCTGGGGATCGGCGAAACCGGGGCTGGCGTTCCCTACCTGGTGATGGAGGCTTTGGCGGGCGAAAGCCTCGAGGAGATGCTGCGCCGTCTGGGACAGTTGCCGGTTGACTTGTCCTTGGTCGTCGGCAGGCAAGCGGCGCTCGGGCTCTCCGCGTTGCACGACGCGGGGCTCGTGCACGGGGATCTTTGCCCGTCCAACATCATGGTGCTGGGCGCGCCGGACGAACCCTACGGCGTGAAGTTGCTGAACTACGGCGTCGCGCGGCGCTTTCGCAATTTGTGCGAGAGCGAGGGGCCGAACGCGCCCGGGGCGGAGGCCGAACCCCTGGCAACGCCCTCGGCCTTCACGGCGCCTGAGCAGATTTTGGACGGGATCTTCGACCCGCGAGGTGACGTCTACGCGCTTGGGATCGTGATGCTCGTCGCATTGTCGGGACGCTTTCCCTTCCAGGGCGCCGATTCGAGCGGCGGCTACTACGACAAACTCTCGAGAGACACGCTCGATTCATTCTGGATTGACGAAACCCTCGATCCCCGGCTCGAGGCCGTCGTCACCAACGCCACCCGCCGGCACCCGGAGAACCGCTACCCATCGGCCGCCGCGCTGCTCGAGGACTTGGACGCCCTGGTCGGCTTGTCGAATAAGGAGGTCACGCTCGTGCCACTCTCTCGCACGCCGGACCACTACGAGCCGCGTACCGAGCAAGGACGGCGCGCGCTCGATCGCCTCGCCGAGCAGACGCGGAGCTCATTGGGACCTTCCGCCAAGACCCCGTGATTGTCGAGCTCCGAGCCAGCGCCAGGCGCCTCGCGTGGGGGGTCGGGATCCCCTTGCTCGCCGCCTGCGGCCCCGCAACACTCACCCGAACGAGCGAGGGGTCTGCCCTCGAACTTACTCTGACCCGGGTCATCGTCGAACACTGGCCCAGCCTGGAGGACGCCATGTCCACGCGCCGCGATCCGATCGTCGACGAGCTCTTCGGCACCCGAGTCGCGGACCCCTATCGCTGGCTCGAGGACGGCCACGATCCCGAGGTGAATGCCTGGATTTCGGCGCAAAACGCGCTCACCGAACGGACCCTCGAAAGAATCCCTAACCGTGAGGCGCTGCGCGCGCGTCTACATACGCTGCTCCGCATCGGATCCATCTCGGTCCCGCTGGTACGGCAAACGCAGCCGGGAACATTGCGGCTCTTCTACACGGCGCGCGAGGGCGACCAAGAGCAGCCGCTGCTCTATGTACGGGACGGCTTGCACGGCACACCGCGACTGCTCGTCGATCCCACACAAGGCGGACCCCGGAACGGCACCACTGCGCTCGATTGGTACGAGGCCTCGCGGGATGGGAGCTTGCTCGCCTATGGGCTGAGCCAAGGCGGGACCGAGGACAGCGTGCTTCGTGTTCGTCGCGTCGACACGGGGCAAGACCTGAGCGACGTGATTGATCGCACCCGCTATGCGTCGCTAGCGTGGATGCCCAATAATGCTGGATTTTACTACTCGCGCTACCCGTCACCCGGCAGCGTACCGGCGGGCGAAGAGAGCCTGCATCGACGGATCTACGAGCATCGACTGGGGCACGACGCGAGCACGGACACGCTCGTGTTCGGCGCCGATCTCGACCCGCTCGACTTCCCTTCCCTGAGTCTCTCGCCGAATGGGCGCTGGCTGCTGGTCACCGTGGGCCGAGGCTTCAGCGAGAGCGCGTTGTATCTGCGGGACCTCAGTCACCAAGGGACTGGCTTCGTTCGTCTGTCGCCGCCGGGCAGGCACCGCTACACGGGCATCGTTCACGATGACCGCCTGTACGTGATGACGGATGAAGGCGCGACACGGTCGCGTTTGTTCGTGGCCGCGCTGGCGCACCCGGAGCGCGACCACTGGCAGCTCCTCGTGCCGGAGCACGCCGAAGATGCGCTGAACAACTTCGAGGTCGTGGGCGGCGACGTCCTCGTGTCTTACCTCAGGGCGGGTGCCTCGCGCCTGGCTCGCTTTGCGCTCGACGGCCGCTCGAAAGCCGACCTCTCGCTGCCAACGCTAGGAGCGAGCGACGGGTTCTCTGGGCTTCCGGACGGGCACGAAGCCTTTTACGCGTTCGAGTCGTTCGCGCGTCCTCCTGAAATCCGTCATCTCGATCTCAAGAGCGATCACGACACGCGCTGGGAAAGCGTCACGGCGGACATCAATACCGACGACTACGTGGTCGAATCCTTTTCGGCCCGATCGGCGGATGGCACGCGAATCCCTTATCAGCTGGTCAGGCGACATCACGTCGCGCTCACGAGCGGCAACATCCCCACGATTCTCTACGGCTACGGCGGCTTCAACCAGAGCCTGCAGCCGCGCTTCTCGCGCTCGCTTCAGGTTTGGCTCGAAGCCGGCGGCATCTTCGTACAGGCGCTGCTGCGCGGCGGCGGGGAATTCGGCGAGGAGTGGCACCGTGCGGGGCAGCTCACGCAGAAACAGCATGTCTTCGACGACTGCGCGGCGGTTGCAAGGGACCTCATCGCGCGGCGCATCACCTCCGCCGAACACCTCGCCGTGCAGGGCCGCTCGAACGGAGGGCTGCTCGTTGCCGCCGCGGTCACGCAGCACCCCGAGCTTTATCGCGCGGCAGTGGCCGGCGTGCCGCTCACGGATATGCTGCGTTATCCGCGTTTCTTGCTCGGTAAGCTGTGGGTCTCTGAGTACGGCTCCCCTGACGTCGAAGCCGAGTTTCGGGCGCTCCTAGCGTATTCTCCGTATCATCGAGTCACAGAGGGGGTCTCCTACCCGGCTGTCCTGGTCACCACGGCCGAGGGCGATACGCGCGTCGATCCCCTACACGCGCGGAAGTTCGTTGCCGCGTTGCAGCACGCCAACGCTTCCAGCCACCCGATCCTGCTGCGGACGGAGCGCTCGGCGGGTCACGGCGCCGGAACTCCGGTCAGCAAGCTTTTGGCCGAACTCACCGATGTCTATTCCTTCCTGTTCGCCGAGCTCGGGGTGCAGGCCAAAGAGTGAGGCTCGGGAGCCGGGGCTTTCGCCCGGTCGAGGGCAAACCGACCCCGCCCCTCAACTAAGAGCGAGAAATCGTCGAAAGAACCCGATAGGCTCCCCCGCATGCCGACCGCCAGCGAAAAAATGCAGGAACTTAACGCCCGAATTCTCGCTCGTAAGGCCGACGCAGCCGCGATCGGTGCCGTCTACCGCTTTATCCTCGACGGCGACGGCGGGGGCACATTCGTGGTCAATCTGAAAGACGATGTCGGCGTCAAAGAAGGCGATGGCGCCGCCCCCTGCACCATCCGAATGACGGCGACCGACGCCATCGATCTCTTCGAAGGGCGGGCCAATGGCCAGGCGCTGTTCTTCGGTCAGCGCCTCAAAGTCGAAGGGGACATTGCGCTTGCCCTCAAGCTCCAGGCACTGACGGACATCCTGAAGTGAAGCGTTCGAAGCCGCCGGGTCCGATACACCCTCCACAGGGCGACAACGCGCGAGCTTGGGGTGGGACGTGGCCGCTGTTCAACGATCCCGCGGGCGCTCCCTTCCCCGACAATCCCAAACACGCCGTCACGCCCTTCCGCCCCCAGAACTCCGACCTGGAAACGCTCGAGGGGCGCGACGACTACCCCGAAAGCACGCAGCAAGCCGAGCAGGACGCCCAACGGCTGCGACAGTCCGCGCCGCCCCCCGCCCCGGAATGGCTC
>JAEUAF010000881.1 GCA_019695485.1 Sorangium sp. | reverse complement strand
TGGCTTTCGCGCTGCGAATAGGCGAAACCTGCGGAAGACGAAGCTCCTCGACTGAGTCGGGGCCGAGCTCGCGGCGCTCAAAGACGAGCGCCGGCGCCGGGGATCACACTAGCTCGCATATTCGAGCTCGAGCCGTTGCGCGGCCACTACCGCGCCATTCGAACCGACTTGCGAAGCAAACGCGCGGGCCCGCGCTGCGACGGCCGGTTCGATCACTTGGCGAAGCGCGCTCTGCAGCGAGCCTTCGGTCATGCCGGCGTGCGCAATCGTCGCACCAATTCCGAGAGCCACCACGCGACTCGACCAATAGAATTGGTCGCCGAAGAGCGGCGTGATCACCTGCGGAACCCCGGCGCGCGCGGCCGCTGCAGTCGTGCCCGCGCCGCCGTGGGGCACGACGGCAGCAACCCGAGGAAAGAGTAGCTCATGACTGACATCGCCCACGAGCAGGCAGTCCGAAGCGGCGTCTACCAGCTCGAGCCCGGCCCAACCGCTCGAGAGAATGAGCCTGCGGCCGGCAGCGCGAGCCGCAGCGGTGAGGACGCGACTCACGTCAGCGGACGCCGGCATGCTGCCGAAGCCGACAAAAACCGGTGGCGGACCACGGTCGAGGAACGCTTCGATGTCTGGCGAGAGTGGCCGGTTGTCGGGCAGCACCCAGGCGCCGGTCTGGAAGACCTGCCGGCCTTCCGTGGTGGGCAGTGGCGCGAGCGCGCCATCCGCCGCGAGCCACGTGCGGTCCGTGAGGACATAGTCGAGGACGTCACGGATCGGTCGCATGCCGAGCCGTTCGCGGTTTGCGTTGATGCGATCGAGGGCTCGCGAGTTCCAGGCTGCCGCGGTGTCGCGCCAACGCTGCTCGATGCTCGCCGAAGTTGCTGGGGCCGCACCCTGACCGGGTGGGGGCGGCGGCTCGAGATCGGTCGACGGCACCGCGACGGGCGCGTAGACCGCGGTCACGCAGCCAATGCGGGCGCGCTCGGCGATGGACGGCGCCGCGTATTGGTGCGCGTTGGCACCCACGATGACATCGCAACCCCGAGCCGCGGCGCCTATTGTCTCGAACTGGTCCGTGATCAGATCTGGCATCGAATCACGCAACCTTCGCAGCTCTTCCGCTGTGAGCGGTGCGGCGCCCTTCGCAGGAGCGCGCATTTCGACGCCCATCGGCAACGCCTCGAACCCAAGGCTCTCCGCCTGCTCCACGAAATTCGGCGACACGCAGAGCCGCGCCTCGTGCCCTAGTCGGCGAAGCTCGACCGCCAAGCCGAGCGCGGGCTGTACATCACCGCGCGTTCCAACCGCTGCCAATAGCACTCTCATCGCCTCTTCTTCCGAATCAGAAATCAGCGTTGCGCGAAGCCGACGCCCAGTGGACCGCATGTGACTTGACGTCAACAATCGCTTCGCGATGGTCCCGCTGCGCGGGCATGGGCTGCACTAGTCTCCCTCCGGCGGCGGCGGTAGCGAACGCAATACGAGAAACTCTTCTGCGGTTTGTCGAACCAAGGCCGGGCATTCGCTGCTGGTGCGGAGCTGCTCGAGTTCGGGCCGCGTGCACACGGCGACGAGCGGCAGCGCGATGCCGAGCGGGGTACCGGGATTGTGAATCAGCGTCATGCGGATGCGCGGGCGACACAACCACTCCGTGCGCGCGATGCGGCGTTGGGCTTCGACGTTGGCGGGGCGCCGCGCAGCGAGGCGCACCAAGTCGTCCTCCGTGAGGCGCGGGTTTTCTAGCAGTTGACCTATCACGAGCGGATGCGGATCACGCAGCAGTTTGTCGAACGCGGCACGACTCGGGCGGCGCGCCATGGCCTTGCGCTCGCCTACCGAGAGCTCTCGACCCGCGCCGTAGTCCGGAATCGGTGGCAGTGACGGCGTGGGTTCGACCGCTGGCGCGCGCCGCAGCAGGCGCGACAAATTGTTGAGCTCGAGCGCGGCGGCGCTCTCTGCCAAGCGGTCGAGCGCGGGGTCCTCGCAGAGCGAGGCGAGCAGCATCACGAGCGCAAGCTGCACCTCGCGCTCCTGAGCGCGCACGCGAGCCGCCGCCAGTAGCTCGAACACCTGCGCGACCTCGGGGGCGCAGCCGTCACCTAGGTACTGCCGCAGATAGGCGACCCGCAGCGTGGCCGCCTGCAGCGACCTGAGTACGGTGGCGACGTGCTCCGCTTCCTCGACCACAACCACAGCATGATTCAGGCGCTTTGGCTTGTCACCCAGGGCTCGGCTAGGCTTGCCCGGGTGAGCGATCCGACCGGCCTGCTTCGATTGTCCGCGCTGTGGCACGCGGAGGTGGGCCGACGTGCGCGGCGCGCCTCGCTCGCCGTGCTGGGTCTCGCCGGACTGCTAGCAGCTCACCTTGGGCGGCTCGGGACCCCGCTCACTCGCGGGGCGGCCGCGCTACTACTGCTCGGAGTGACAGCCCTGTTGCTGACGCGCAGCATCCGTGCGCGTCGCGAGCGGGTAGATGCGCAGGGGATCATTCGGCGCGTGCTGGCGGCAGCCGACCCTGCGGCGGCGGCGCGCGCGAGCCGCGCGCATCTGCTGGTAAAGGCCACCACCGAGAATCCGGTGATCGGCTCCCCCGAACTCGCTGAGTTGCATTTCAGGCGTGTCGTCGAGCGCGTCTCACAAGAGAGCGTTCAACTGAGCGCGCGGCGCTATGCAACGCGCCTTGCGTGGGGACTGCTCGCGACCGTGCTGACAATGGGTGCCGTCATCCTGCCAGACCCGATGCGCATCGTAGAAGGGCTCGACGTGCTCGTAGCGCGACGCGGCATAGCTCCGCTGCCGCTGCCCTGGCTCTCATTGATGCGGGTGAGCGCCCAGTCGCCCTCGTATTTGCGGGGCGCCGAAGAAGCTGTTTTCTCGGCGCTCTCGAGTGCGCTACCGGAGGGGAGCTGGGTCAGCGTGCGCGGTGTGCCCGAGCGCGCGGGGCGACATCTGGTGCTGACGGACGGGCAACACGAGGTCGCGTTCGTCGACGACGGCAGCGGAGGCGTGGTCGCGCGCTGGAAGCTGACCGCACCCGTGAAGCTCAGCGTCGCTGCGCGTTTCGGTCGCGTGCTGCTGCCTGAAGCGGACGCGCTCTCGCTCGTCCCGCTGCGCGACGAGCTGCCACGCATCGCGCTCGAAGGCGCGCCGCGCACGCTCGCACTGCGCGACATCGCGAGCCTCGAGTTCCGCTACGTGGCCAAAGACGATCACGGCCTCAGGCAAATCGACTTGGTGCTACGCGCTGGCGGGCGCGAAGACCGACGCACGCTCGTGAAGCTCGACGGCCAGTCGCGGGAGGAGCACGGCGCGCACGCGCTGAGCCCGAAGGACCCCTTCTTGCGCCACTCGTTCCTGCCGATTTTCGCGATGATTCAAGCGCGCGACAACGACCCGTCGCACGGCACCCAATGGGGACAAAGCGAGACCATTACCGTGGTCCCGCCCGACGTCGGCGAAGGCCAGGCCCTGCGGTACCGCGCGCTGCGCGACGCCGAGGACCAATTGGTGGGCGTGCTCGACTCGACGCTCGACAAGGATCGCGCGCAGAAGGCGCACGCTACCTATCAAGCCCTCGCGGAGCGAGACAGCGCGACGCGGCGCCTGCGCGCGCAGGCGTTGACACAGCTCGGCCAGGCCGTGGAAGGCAGCTACGCGGGGCTACGCGTTTCGAAGGGCCTCTCGGCCTTCCTGCTCGGGCAGGCTCAGAAGCTGAAGGCGCACGATGCCGACACGCGCCTCAGCGAAGACGCGCTGCTCGCCGTCGACGCCGGGCTCGCGGCGCTCTCGCAACGCGACGCCAGCGACGTCGCCAAACGGCTCGGCGACGTCGCCGAGGAAGTGGCGGACGGCGCGAAGGCGGCCTACGGCAGTGAACAACGCGAGCTCGGGCGCAAGCGAATGCTAACCGCGCTGGTCGCGCTCGAACGCGGCAGCCGCAATCTGGTCACCCTGGGCGTGCTCGGCAACGACGTGGGCAGCGTGGCACTCGGGGAAATTCGGCGTATTCGCCGCGCCGACGCCAGCAATCGATTGTCTGACGTCGAGGCCGCCGCGCGACATTTGGCGGCGCGGCTCAGGCGGCCGAAGCCGTCGTTCGGCGCGGCTTCTGGCGGTGGAGGCGGCGGCGTCGAATCTGGGCGAGGCTCGGGGAGCGGCACCGGTAACGCCTCGGACGCCGACCAGAAGTTCGATCAGATGATGCGCGAGCTCGCAGAGCTCGCCGCCGACCATGGCGAACAAATCAACCAAGTCGAAGGCACGCTGGCCGATTCCGAGAAGGCGGACGAGGCCGAAGAGCTCAAGCGCGAGGCAGGCGAGCGGGCCGCTCGCCTGCGCGAACGGCTCGGCTTTCTCCCCGAACCGGGCGCCCTGCAGGGCTCGGCGCGCGCCGCTGCAGCCGTGGCCCGCGAGCACATGAGCGCGATGGCCCAAAACCTGGAGCGCCTCAGCTTGAAGGACGCGGTCGAGAATGGGAAGAGTGGACGCGGACAGCTCGACGACGCTCGGCGCCTGGCGCGCGACCCCAAGAGCGCGGCCGACTGGGTCGACGATCAGACGCTCGCTGCTGCGGAGCGCGAACTCGGCGACGATCTTGGCTGGGCCGAAAAGGCCCTGCAAAACCTGAAGGAGCGCGGAGCCGCGCGCGCCTCGTCCGCGCTCGAAGAGGCCTCGCAGCGCGAGGACGGCATGGCGCGCCGCGCGTCGAACCTCGCGGGCCGCGGCGACCACGGCGAGGCGGTGTTCCCGGACGACGTGAAGGAAGCGCTCGACCGCGCCGAAAACGCGATGCGCCAGGCGGCGCGCGAGCTCGGCGCGGGGCGCGGGGAAGAAGCGCTGTCACTGCAACGCGAGGCGCAGCGCCTGCTCGAGCAGGCGAGCCCCGGATCGACCTCGCAAGGTGAGGACGACAACCCCGATCACAGCCAGTCGCAAAATGGCGACAAAGGCAAGGCGGCGACAGGCAATGTGCCGATCGGCGGCAAGGGGCGACGCTCCGACGAATTCCGGCGTCGCGTGCTCGACGGGCTCTCCAAAGAGCGGCGCGGCAAGCTCGGCTCCGCTGTCGAGCGCTACGCGGAAGGGCTCCTCGAATGAGCTGGCATTGGCAGAGCCTACTCGCCGTATCGCTGCTCAGCGCCAGCGCGCTTTCGGCACCGACGCACGCCGTCAGCGAGCTCCTCGGTCCGAGCCGCACCGAGCGCGTCGCCAACGCGGTCACGGAGCTCGATCTGGCCGAGGCGGACAAGATCCTGGCCGAAAAATCCAGCGAATCGCCGGCGCTCGCCTTCGAGCGCGCGCGGCTCTCCGTCTACCGCGGTGACTGCGACGTCGCTGCGGCCAGCCTGTCGCGCCCGGAGCTCGCGGAGACCAAAGAGGGCGAATCGCTCAAGCAACTCGCGGAGAGCTGCGCGCGGGCGACCGTGTCCGGCCTCGTCATCGAAGACAAACCGCGCGGGCTCTGGCTGCGGATTCAGGACGACGCCGATCGCGCGCTGGCGCCGTTCTTGTTCGATGTCGCCGATCAAGCGCGTGCCGCCATCACCCGCGCAGTCGGCGTCGATCTGCCTCGCCCGCTGCGCATCGACTTGGTGCGCGATCTGTTCTCGCTCTCAGCCGTTTCGGGCTTACCCGTCGAAGCCGCCGAGACCACCGGCACGCTGGCGGTGGCGCGCTGGGGGCGCGTGATTTTGCTGTCGCCGCGCGCCACGCGCTTCGGCTTTCCGTGGCAAGACACGCTCACGCACGAGATCACTCACTTGGTCGTGACGCGCGCCACACGCGACCATGCGCCACTCTGGCTCCAAGAAGGCATGGCCAAGCGCCTCGAGACCAGCTGGCGCGCCGCGCGTCCGTTCGACGAGCCCGAGTGGGCGGACACGCTCGCATACCGCGCGCTCGTCGAAGGGCGCTCGATCGGCATCGACCATCTGGGGCCGTCGATTGCGATGTTGCCGACGCCAGAGGCGGCGTCGATCGCGTTCGCCGAGGTCACGAGCTTCGTCTCCTATTTTGCGCGCGAGGCAGGCGAGCCGGCCTTGCACCTTTTGTTCGCTGATCTGCGCGGTGCGGGGGAGCACGGCGCCGACATCGCACTTCGTAGTGGAACCGGTTACACGCTCCATGACTGGAACGAGCGTTGGCAGCGGGCGCTGCTCGCCAAGCCGCCGGCAGCGATTCCACCCTCACTCCATGGCGCGGGTGGCCGCGATTTGGCGCGACGAGTCCGGCTCTCCGATCTGTTGCTCGCCAACGGCAAGGCGCGCGCGGCCGCCGATGAAATTGCGTCGGCAATCACGCCTCAGCAGCGCGAACCCGCCATTCGTTGGCGCAGCGCGCGGGCGCTTTTCGCGACCGGCAACGCTGGGGACACGGAGGCGGCCGAGAAGTCGCTTGGCGCTCTGACGGAAATTGGCAGCGTACACGGACCATGGTTCGGGGTGCGCGGCAGGGTGCTCCGCAGCCATGGCGATGTGGCCGATGCGGAAGCCGCGTTTCAGATCGGGATCGCCGTCGACCCGCTCGCGGAGGACGCCGCGTGTGAGGGGGAGCGCGCACCTTCTGGTGAGACGTCGGTGACTGGGAAACTCCCCGCGGACCCGGCGCGCCGTGCCCTTTGTCTGGCTGCGAGAGAGCGCCCGCGAGATTGACCCGGCCAGGGTCCCGCGCCTAGGATGGCTAGGACCCGCGCTGAATTTCTCGCCGCCTGTGCTCGCCCCGTGCTCTCGGATCGCCTCGCGTTTCAATCGTCCGTGTCTGGGTGCCGCTCTGGCGCCGACGCCTCCGCCTTGGCGAGCGGCGTCGCTCGAGGTTCGTCGGGGCAAAGTAAGATGAATTGGTGGAGGTGATTCAGTGAGTTTGTCGACATTCGCAGCGGCCCAGCTGCTGCGTGTTTTGCCGCGAGTGCGTATCAGTCGTGCTGTGGGCCGGCTCTGCGAGCGCGAAATGCCCTCGCCATTGGCCGGACCGCTGCTGCGCGTGTACGGCAAGGCCTACGGCGTGAACCTGAACGAGGCCGAACCCCAGGCGGACGGCTACCCAACGTTCGACGCGTACTTCACGCGCACGCTGCGACCGGGCGCTCGCGACATCAGCGGCGACGCCGTGGTCAGCCCCGCCGACGGGCGTGTTTCGGCCAGCGGTCGCATCGACCCCGGCTCGCGGCTCTTCGTCAAAGGTCAAAGCTACGAAGTGGCTGAGCTGACGGGCGAGCCGAGCGACGCCACGCGCTACATCAACGGGGAGTTCGCCGTCGTCTACTTGGCCCCAGGCGACTACCACCGCGTGCATTCCCCGGTTGACGGTGAGGTCACCTCGGTGCGCAAGATCGAGGGTGACCTCTACACGGTGAATCGCATCGGCGAAGAGCACGTTCCCAAGCTTTTCGTTCGCAACAAGCGCGTCTCAATCGTCGTCGAAACCAAGGGGCTCGGCCGCGTGACCGTCGTGATGGTAGGCGCCATGATCGTAGGTCGCATCACGGTCACGGGGATCCCCGAAGCGGACGTACCGGCCGGCCTTCATCCGTTCCCCGCGCCCCGCCCAGTCGCACGTGGGGACGAGCTCGGCATTTTTCACCTCGGATCGACGGTCGTGCTGTTGCTCGAGCCGGGGATCTCGGTCGTCCGGCAGCTCGGGAAGATTCGCTACGGCGATTCCCTGCTTAGGACGGCATGATTCAAAACCGACGAGCTCTGCCATCCGGCGCGCGGCGCGAGCAGGCGGGAATTGGGCCCGAATCAGTGCACGCTTTACTCCCCAAGGCGTTCCTTGCGAGCATGAGGGGCTAACCCAGCCTCCTTCCTATGGCGAGCGACGACCCTCAAGATCCCACGCCCGTTGGCACCCCCGTGGCGCCTCCGGCAGTCGAGGACGCGCCGCCCACCGCACCGCTGCTCGCAGCCGACTCTCAGGAGTCTCCGACTCCGGCGGGCGCAACGCCGTCCACCGAAGCGCTCGCCCAGGCCGCGCGCAAGCTCGTTCCGCCGCCCAAACCACGCTCGATGGGAAGCGAGCCCGATGGCACTGCGCCCGCCGGGCTCCCGGCGTCCGCATTTCTAGCGCCGCGTCCCGTCATCATCGTTGGAAACGATCCATCGCCGTCGCACGCGGCAGGGGGCAGCGCGCAGGCCTGGACTCGGCCCGCGTCAGAGCCGCCGGGGGCGCGTTCCGCAGTCCCGCCGGGTGGGCCCGTCAAACGACCGAGCCAGCCAACCCTCGACCTGCGCTCTAAGCTCGGCATTCCGCGCATTAGCGATTCGGTGCGCCCCCCGGATCCATCTCGCCCCGGTGGCGAGGTGCCGCCGTCCTCACCGGAAGCCGCGCGCGCGATTCCGCCAAAACCCGCCTCGTCGCCGACGACGAGCATCGAGCGAGTCGCTCCAACATCAGGCACGGCCAACGCGGGCGCAGGCAATGCCGCACCGGCGAACCTCGCGCAGCCGCCGGCAAGCGCGGCGCTCGCACCGGCCGCCGTCCCGCCGACGAACTCGGTTCCTACGGGCGCAAGCCCCGGACTCCCCGCCGCCCAACTAGCGCTGCCCGTGATGCCGGGCCCGCCGATCGCGCCCGCGTCCGTGCCGTCAGCCCCCCTGACGCGCTCCGCGGCACCGGCACCTCCGCCATCGGGACCTCGTCACGCGGCGCCGCTGCCGTCGTTCGCGCCGCCCGAGCCGCCGCTTCCGGCGTTTGCGATGCCGCTCGAGGCGCCCCCGGCGCCGCCGCTCCCGGCATCGTCACCTCCCTCGGACAAACCCATCGGGCCTCCGCTGCCTGCGTTTTCGCTGGCGGACGAGTCTGCGCCGGCGGAGCCGCCCTTGCCCGCGTTCGACCTGGCAGACGCCGACGCGCTTGCCACGGATGAGCCAGAGCCAAGCCGCGAGGTGACGCCCAAGGCGCCCCCAACTCAAACGTCCCCAAGCGCTGAACGAAAGCCAACGCCAGGGCGCAGTCCGCTACCGCCGGTGCCGCCGCCTCCCCAGGCTGCAGCCACCCCAAACGTTTCCCCGCTAGCAAACGCCACGCTCGATATCCCGCTCGACCTCGGGGAGCCGACGCCCGCTCCCGATTCCGAGATTCCGCCGGCGCCTGGCAACGCGCTGGCCGCCAGCGCTTCGTCCACATCGAGTCCTGTGCCCGCGCCGCCGCGACCGAAATCGGAGCCCGCGCGTTTGCGAGGTGGCCCACCACGACCACGCGGCACCAATCCCGGGTTCGGCGCGGTCCGCGCGCCAGCAGTGTCGCCGAGCAAGGGAGGCGATCCCACAGCGCCGTCAGCGACGAGCGCTCCTCCCGAGGCGAGCGGGCTGCCGGCGCCGCCGCGCGTTCCGAAGTTTCCTCTGAGCGCGGGCGTCCCGCGTGCAGAGCCGCCACCCGCGCGTCGTTCGGATCCAGCGGTGCCCGCGTCGGCGATCGCAGTGATGAAGATCGTGGCCGTCGGCGATCCAGCAAAGGAGCCGATCCACGAACTCGACGAAGAGCTGCTGGAGCACGACGCCGAAGAGCTGGGCGCCCCGCGAGCGGCAGCCGCTGCACCCTTGGTCGAAGAGTTGGAGGAGCTCGCGGACGAAGACATCGCCCCGCTCGCCACCGACGTCCCTCGCGACAAGCCTCAAGCGCCGCGGCCGCCCAGCGAAGCCGACGCGCCGATCTCCGCCGCGCAGGCCGAAGCGCTAGCTGCCGCAGCGCCGCCGCTACCAGTCTCGCCCGGTCGCGAAGCGGAGCCCGCAGTCAAGCCGCCCCCGCCGCCGCTGCGCAAACCAAAAACACCAAGCCTGCCGCGGCCGGTGCCACAGGCGAAGCGACGGCAGAAGCCGCCTTGGTGGGAGGACGTCTTCGACGAAGACTTCGGGCGCGCAACCCTCCGGCTAACGGACGACCAGGTCCGGCGCGAAGTCGACTTCATCGAAGAATCGCTGGGCGTCGCCGCTGGCGGCGTCGTGCTGGATCTCGGGTGCGGCGCGGGGCACCACGCGGTCGAGCTGGCTAGCCGTGGCTACGGCGTGGTCGGCTACGATCTCTCGCTCTATCAGCTCGCGCTGGCTTCCGACGTCGCCCACGAACGTGGCCAGAAGCTCAACTTCCTGCAAGGGGACATGCGGGAGATGGCCTTCGAGGAGATGTTCGACGGCATCTTCTCTTGGAACACGAGCTTCGGGTACTTCGAAGAAGAGAAGAATCTGCTGGTGGCAGAGCGCGTGTTCCAAGCGCTGCGCCCGGGCGGCATGTTCCTCATCGACGTCGTGAATCGTGATCACGCGGCGGCGTCGTCGCCGTCACAGCTCTGGTACGAGGGCGACTCCTGCGTCTGCATGGACGACATGAGCGTCGACTTCATCACGAGTCGATTGCGCGTGAAGCGCTCGGTGATCTTGGACGACGGTCGCACCCGCGAGGCGGTCTACTCGATACGCCTGTATTCGTTGCACGAGCTCGGCAAGCTCCTGCATGAGGTCGGCTTTCGGGTCACCGAGGCGAGCGGCCTACCCGCGACGCCGGGCGTGTTCTTCGGGCAATACTCGCCGAGGATCATCATGCTCGCGCAGAAGCCCTGACCCACACGCCGCGGCCTCGGAAAGCCGCGCTGCTTCAAGGATCAGAAGATCTGGCGCGTCGCGCCATTCGAGTATCGATGGCGCAATCGTAGGCGGTGCGCCACGCAGCGCCGTCACCCGGTAGTCCGCGTGCGGGCCCACATTGAAATTCAGCGGCATGCCGAGACGCGCCGGGGTTTCACGCGGGATCGACTCCTCCCGAGCGGCACCTAAGAAAACCGAGCGTGTGTCTCCATTGTGTATCGAGCGCTATCACCATGTCTCGACACTCCTTCGATCGACTGCGGTTGTCCTTGTTGGCCTCGCTGGGTGCGCTCGTTGCCTGCAGCGGCGGGAACGGCGCCGGGTTCGGACTTCCGAACGCGGGGGCAGGGTCGGGGTCGGGCGGAAGCGCGTCGATTGGCTTTGGTAGCGGCGGGCAGGGCTCGGGCGCGACAGGTAACAGCGGCACCACGGTCGGATCAGCCGGGAATACCGCTCAAAATTGCAATCCTGGGCCGGTCGATGGCTGCCAGGGCGTCAGCTACGAGGCGGAGTCGATCCCACACGACATCTACATCATGTTCGATCAATCCGGATCGATGCAAACGGACGTCGGCGGCATGACGCGGCTGCAAGCAGTGCAGCGCGCAACGGAGCAGTTTCTGCGCGATCCGGACAGCGCCGCCATCAGCGTCGGCATTGGCTACTTTGGCTTCCTGCCGATTGGGCAGGTTTCCTGCGATCAGAAGACGTACGCGACGCCAGCGGTCGACATCACGCTGAACCACGAGGCAGTGATAAGCTCGCTCGACGCCCGCATGCCGACTGGGGAAACGCCGACTTCTGCCGCACTCGACGGGGCCTGCAGCTACGCCACGAACTACCGCCAACACCATGCGGGGCGGGGCGTCGTCATCCTGCTGGTCACGGATGGAAAGCCAGAGGCGCCCGCGTCGTGCGCCATGGGCGGTTGCTGTCCCACGCTGGCGCAAGCGGTCGCTTCGGCGTCGACCTGCGCCGGCACGGGAGTTCCGACCTACGTACTGGGAGTCGGACCCTTGCTGGACAGCCTGAATCAAATTGCAGAGGGTGGCGGCACCAAGAGCGCGTACCTAGTGGGTGATCAAGACGTGACCACGAACGTGCTGAACGCGCTGCGAGCAATTCGCGGAGATGCAAAGATCCCCTGCGACCTCGAGATTCCGCCCGCCAATCCGGGCGAGACCATCGACTACACGCGGGTCAACGTGTTCTACGCGCCAGCCGGCGACTGCAACTATGCCCCCGTGTACGGCGTTCAATCCAAGTCGAGCTGCGACGCAAACGGCGGCTGGTACTACGACAACCCCAGCGCTCCGACGACGGTCAAGCTCTGTCCGACGAGCTGCAGCGCGGTGTCGCAGCCGGGCGCGGGGCTCAAACTATCCCTCGGCTGCGATACAGTCACCGTCCCGCGCTGATCTCGCTCGCTCGAAATTTCGCGGCTCGCGAACGCTCGTGAGCGACGGAACGCTGTCGTTCACGGTGACCCGCGCGTCGACTTGACGCGAAGCGCGAGCCCATGACAGCGTGCCTCATTCGATGCTGGTCGTCGCGGGCGTGAGTGAACTCGGGAGGAAGCATGCAGGCGCAGAGAATTGCTGGATTGATGTTGGCGGTGGGCTTCCTACTGAGCGAAACACGCGCCGCGCAGGCCGACGAGAAATTCGGCCATAAAGGCACCTTCGCGGTGAGCGCCGAGCGCTTGTTCGGCTTCGTGTATTCCTACCAAACGTCGGACACTGCGGGCGGTACCACCACCGAAAGCAGAACGAATATCAACCTCTTGCACAATGGCGAAGCGGACCGCTCGACGGGCTACTCGACGGCGCGCATCGGCTTCGACTATTTCCCGACGGATGGCCTGAGTCTCGGCGCCGCTCTCGGCTATTTCCACGTCGCGGCCAGCAGCACGTTCGAGGCCGGCGGGGTGTCCAGTACCACCGACGGGGGCTCGGGAGATGCTTTCCTGTTCGCGCCGCGCATTGGCTACGCCTTCATGTTTGCAGCGAGCGCCGGCATCTGGCCACGGGCTGGCATTACCTATGTCACGCTGAGCACCGATTCGAACCTGAGCGCGCATGCGCTGGCGTTGACCCTCGAGGCGCCGCTCGTGCTCACACCGATTCCACACGTCGCATTCCTGATCGGGCCAACGCTCGACCTCGGCCTGAGCGGTGGAACCGACAACGGCGGGACTACTACCTCCTACAAGTTGACCGACATCGGGTTGCAAGCCGGACTGGCGATTTATCCCTGATGTCCGGACGCCTATTTGCAGCCCGGAGTGCCTGCCTTCTGCTGCAAATAGCGTTCGCACGCGTTCAAAACAGCCGCTTGTGCATCGCCCGCGAAGGACGAACACGTGGCGGCGGCGAACGTGCGACACGGGTCCGGATCGGTATTCTCAACTTGCGCGATGACCAGGCAGCAGGCCTGGGCGACGTCGCACACGGCGCACGCGGCCGCGGCCGCACCCGCCACGCCTGTTCCACCAGTAGCGGCAGCGCTTGTCGCTCCCCCAGAACCCGAGCCACCGTTCACCGCACGCGCGCCCCCAGAGACAGCGCGGCCTCCCGCGCCCGGCGCGCCACCTAAGCCCGGCGCGCCAGCGCCGCCGGTCGACTCGCCGCTACTGCAGCCCGCGGCGTGAACGAGCACAACTGCCCACGCCGCGCGACCTGACGTTCCCGAGTCGAGACGCCGAGGTACGGAAAGCCCTGCGCTCAGAAGAATTGCGACCCGCCGCCATCTCCTGTTCGAGCCCTCCGTCAGCTGATCAGGGTCGGGTCAGACCGAGTGGCGATGCTTTGTCGAAAGGGACCTTCGCATGTCGATGTTTTCGAGAGTTTGCTGGGCGTCGGTGGTCTTGATGGCAGGCGCCTG
>JAEUAF010000861.1 GCA_019695485.1 Sorangium sp. | reverse complement strand
ATGTTGGGACCGGCGGAACCTTTCGGACGCCGTCGCTGATCGGCGTCGCTCTGCGCGCGCCCTACTTCCACGACGGTTGCGCGTCGAGCTTGAGCGGCGTGTTCGGTGCGTGCGGGGGCGGCCCTGCTCACGAGGTCGGCGTCGATGTCGACCTCGTGGAATTTCTGCGCTCACTGTGAGACCATGCATGGTTCGTCACTCGAGGAATTGAGAGCTTGCCGCGCACCATAGAAAAGAGTGAAGCGCTCGAGCTACTGAGTGAGAACCGACGAAAGATCCTGGAACGCGAGGACGAGTGCGTGATGTGCGCGTTGGTGAGGCGTGCGTCGCAATCGGCCGAACTGCTCGCGGAGACCGAACATGGCGTGCTGCTGCTCGATCGTTTTGGCACCCGCGAAGGGCACTTGCTCGTGATTGCGCGTGAGCACGTCGAGGACACGCCGAGCCTCGGTTGGGAAGTCTATGCCGAGCTTCAGCGCCTCGCCTATCGCGCGACCGAGGTACTGACAGAGGTGCTGGCGCCAGCGCGCATTTTCTTAGCTGTGCTGGGTGCGTCGAACGCTCTGCCCATGAGTTTTCCGCATTTTCACATCCACGTTTTGCCGGTCTACGATACGGACGAGCGCGCGCGCCCGGCGCACATTTTTTCCTGGAGCGCGGGAGTGTTGGTCTACGAAGACGAAGAGGCAGAGGCCCTCGCGAGCCGACTGCGTCAGGCCCTGGCCGCGGCCACACGCTAAAGCGCGGGCCGCGGCCATTCGTTTGGGGTAGAACCGAACTCGCAGCGCCCGTGAAGAAGAAACCCCGTCCCGAACGAGCTCGCAGTGAACGTCGCTTGCGCGAACGCGCGACGCAGAAGCTTGCCGACGATAGCGAACGCCTGTTCGAGCTTGAAGAAGGCGGCCGCGCCGAACGGCCGCTCGCCGTCGGTTCAGCGTCTCTGGTCGAGGTTCACGCGCGCAGCGTGCCGTGCCCGCGTTGCAACGGCGTGCACGATCTGCTCGAGCACGTGGCGCTCGTGAAAGACGGGGTGCGCTTGCGAGAAGCGCGTCTGCGCTGTCGGCAGTGCGGCAGTATGCGGTCGCTCTTCTTTCGGCTGCTCGAGGCGCGGCTCAACTAGGACGGGCAAGCCCGCGCTGCCCTCATCTCACTCGCGCGGCACTAAGCAAGCGGAATGTAAAGCTCCGTGATGAGTTGCTCTTTTGGCACTTCGCCGGGCATATTCCGATAGATTTCGAAACTCGCGCTGTTTTGCATGCGCTCGCCGCTCGCTGGCAGCCACTGGCCCATGAAGCGCCCCCACACGTCCCCGAGCTGCTCGTACGGCCCGACGTGGGTCGTGCACGCATAGCGCCCTCCGGGAAGTCGCTGTTCGCTGAGGCCTTCAGGTACCTTGGCTTGAGCCGAGATCACGACTGCCGCGTCGGAGCGCAGCTCGCTTGCGGGCGTTGTTTCAGGATCGTCGTGATAGAGCGCCAGCATTGCCGCCTCCGGCCCAAACAGCTGGGCGGCTCCTGCGATTGTGCCGAGGCGCGCGAAGGCCTCCGAGATGCGGTTGTACGGACCAACGTGGCGTAGCGCGGCGACGCGCATTTCCTTGAGTTCTTTGATTTTTACGTCCATGGCACTTGCTCCTTGGTTGAATTAGATGACGATCGCACCGCCAGGCGCTCGCCTCCACCGCGCGTTGGTAGAACGACCGGGTTTCGGGCTTCATCGAGGCAAGCCTAACTGGCGCCCGCGCGCGCCGCTTGACGCACGTTGCTGGTTTTTTTCGCGCCGCAAAAAGGGCGCTCGGTGGCCTCTACTCCGCGGCCTGTCGCGCGTCGTCGTCGGCTCGAGTCGCGTGGAGCTCGGCCAACGCTTCGTCCACCAAATTGCCGATGTCATCGTGGGCGCGCGGCTTCCCCGGCTCGCGCGCGCGGTCGGATTTGGTGCCCAGCAACTCTGCCACATCGTCGAGGTCGTCACCCCGCTCCAGGGCTTCGAGTGCCGCCTGATGCAAATCGGTCGGCCGCGCTTTCTTGCTGAACAACCGGGAGAGCCAGGATCGCGCCTCGTCGAGCGAGAAGGTGCCGAGTTTCACGTGGCGCGGCGCGCTTCGCAGCCGTTCGACGAGCTTCGGGTTCGAGCTCGCGAGCGCCCAGGCCTCGTCGAGCACCGCGCGCTGTGTCACCGCAAGCTCGCCGAGCGCAGCGCGCATCTTGTGGCCCTCGGTTGCGACGAACAACGCGAACGGCAGCGCGAGTTCGCCCAGGTTGCAGGCTGTGGCCTGCCCGACACTCGGACCGCCACAGCTCTTCTGGTAAAGGTGGGAGGCTTCGAGGAGCAGTACCCCGAAGCCCAACGCGACCGCGGCGAGCTCTGCGACTGGAGCTTCCACGTCGCTGCGGCCGGCCTGGGCCAGGCGAATCTGCCCGAGCATGCGCGCGAGGCTGGCCGTCATCGCGATCGGGTGAGCGAGCGCCGCGGACGGCATCCGAATCGTGTAGCGCCCTCCGCTCAACCGCAATTCGGGCGCTTCAGTGGCCGGCTTACTGCTGCCGCAGCCGCCGCTCCCGCAACCACCGGTGTCACAGCTACCTCCGACAGCTGCCCCCACCAACTCGGCCTCGATGTCGACCGCTTCGAGTGCGGCATAGCCTTGCATGCGAGCGAGCAGCCGTTCGAAGGAGGCCTGGTCCCCCGTGAAAGTGTCAGGAAACCAGTCGCCCGTGGGTAGCACCAACGGTTGCTCACCGCGAGTCAGCTGCAACGCGGCCAACACTTCGGCATACTTGTGAACGACGAGCTCGAGGTGAGGGCGCGGCGGCAGCTCCATGGTCCCTCGAGTTTCGCAGAAAGCGCTCGGAGCGGCCAGGCGCTCCCGCAAAGCCGCCGAACCCAGCGGAAAAGGCAACTTGCCTACGAAGTGCGCTAGGCTCGCGCCCACGGGTCCGGGCCTGCTCGCAGTCCGGCGGGAAGCACCTTTCTCTCCGTTCGACCTCGAGTTGCTGCCTGCGAAAGAGTCGTTGTGGGCACTCGACTAGTCACGGTGGCACGGGTGGCGCGCTCGCGGACTCGGCGGTTTCCGCCGCA
>JAEUAF010000635.1 GCA_019695485.1 Sorangium sp. | reverse complement strand
AAGCACGGCTCGAGAGTGACCCTCGGCCGCGCTACGTCGTCGTCAAAGACGGCATGGATCACGGTCCGTTCAACGCCGTGGAGCTGCTGCAGCAAATCGCGAACCACACGTTCACGGAGGGCGACATCGTCCGCGACGCCCTGAGCAAGGATGAACGGGCGATCAAGGACTGGGAGGAATTTGCGCCGTTCGCCGAGCACGCCAAGCTCCACCGCGAAATTAAGGCAGAAAAGGCCGCAATTGATCGGGTGGTCGTGCAAGAAGCGCGCAGCACGCGCAGCAAGGCCTTCCTTGGAATTCTTCTCGTTGGCGGCGTGCTGGTCGCCGCGACGCTCTGGTTTTTGAAAGTGCGCGGCAAACGCAACGACGACATCGCCGTGCACGGCGATACGGCTTCCAACGTCGAGGTCGACGGTGGCTTGTCCGGATCACGACGCCCAGGCGGCGGCGGATCGCGGGTGATTGGCCGCAGCGGCGGCGTCCCGATCCTCGGCGGTGGCATGAGCTGCGAAACCGCGCAAGCCGCTTATGTCGAGGAAATGAACGTGGGCGGTCCGCGTGGCCAAGCCGACATCACAGCCGGCCAGTACGGCTCGATCCTCAATCGCGGCTCGTACTTCGCCCACTGCGGCGTGCCCGAATCGACCCACCTCAGCATCTGCGCGGCAGTTCAGAACGGGCGCGCCGTCGGCGTCACCGTGGTCGCGAGCCCGCATAACCGCGGACTCGAGTCGTGCGTCGCCGCCTCTGTGCGCGGTCTCGGCTTTCCGAGCCACCCAAAGCTCGACGTCACCCGCACGCAGTTCTGATTCACTGGCGCCCGGCCGTGTGGTGATATGCTCGCCGCACATGGGACGCGCCCTACGCCCCGCTTTGTCTGGGCCCAGCCTGCTGGCCCTCGTTTCGCTGTGCGGGTGCAGTGTGCCGGTCGCCGCGAACCTCGACGAACCGAATGCCAATCAAGCCGTCAGCCTGCTGGACCAAGGCGGCGTCGCGGCCGACAAAGAGCGCGACCCCGAGCACGAAGGCCGCTACCGGATCAGCGTGCTCAAGGCCGACGCGGCCGCTGCAATTGGCGTCCTTGCTCGCGAAAACCTGCCGCCGGAGGCGAGCCCGGGTGTGCTCGAAGCACTGGGCGCCGGCGGCGTCGTCCCCAGTCGACTCGCGGAGCAGGCGCGCCTCACCGTAGGCGTCGCAGGTGATCTCGAGCACTCCCTGCGCACACTAGACGGCGTGCTGAGCGCTCGCGTTCACTTGGCGATCCCAGAGAAAGACTCGCTCGCGACCGACGTCCCCACTGATCGACCGAGTGCCTCGGTGCTGATCCGTCATCGCGGCGCGACACCACCCATCGCTGCGGGTGAGGTCAAGCGTCTGGTCGCGGGCGCCGTGCCGAATTTGGCGCCCGAGTTCGTGAACGTCGTCATGACCCCGAGCCTCACCGCGCCGGCGTCGGCATCGACGCTCAGCCGGCTGGGGCCGCTCACGGTGAGCCGAGGTTCGAGCGCGCTGCTGCGGCTTTCCGCGCTGGTAGTGGTGGGTGTGAATCTGTCGCTCCTCGGGGTGATCTACTTTCTCTGGGCTCGATTGCGCCGCTTAGAGCTCACCCAAATGGAGAGCAAGGCCGTGGGCACGGGCCCGTCGGGGCGCCCGCACAAGTGATCCGACTGGAGCGCGTCTATAAGGACTTTTCGGGGCGGGCGGCGCTCGTAAACGTGAATTTGACGGTGCCGCGCGGCTGCCTCTACGGCCTTATCGGACCGGGCGCCGCAGGCAAGACGCTGATTCTGAAGACCATCTCCGGGCTTTTGCAGCCAGATGCGGGTGGCGTGTTCGTCGACGGGCAGGACGTGAGCCGTCTGCAAGGAGAAGCGCTCGCGGCACATCGCTGCAGAATCGGCATGCAATTTCAGAACAATGCCCTGTTCGATTTCATGACCGTCGCGGACAACATCGCCTTTCCGCTGCGGCGCTTGCTGAGCCTCTCGGACGATCAGGTCCGCGAACGAGTCCGGGAGCGACTCGAGCGCGTCGCACTGCCTGGCTTCGAAGACCGCCTGCCGGGCGGGCTGAGCGGCGGGCAAAAGCGCCGGATTGGGATCGCCCGCGCCACGATCACGGGCGCCCCCTTAATCCTCTACGATGAGCCCGCGGCTGGGCTCGACCCGGTGAGCAGCTTGCGGATTTTCGAACTGTTGCGGGCAGAGCAGCAGGCCGCCCACACCACGGTGGTCATGGTTTCGAGCGACATCGACCGCCTCCTACGCGTCACCGATCGGGTCGGCCTGATGCATCAGGGTGAGCTCGTGTTCGACGGCGCGACTTCGGAAGCGCGCGAAAGCACGAACCCGGTGGTGCGACAGTTTCTGCGCGGACTCCCCAACGGCCCGCTGTAAGAGCGCCTACCCGCCTGACCCGGAGCGACGACCGCCATCCGCTCGACGCTGAGCGCTCGTGGAAAGGCCCTCGAGCACGCCCTCGAAGGCCGCGGCGTCGAGGGGCAGTTCGAGCGATCGCCCGAGCAGACTCGACCACAAGATGGCGTTCGCAGTTTCCACGGCGGCCACGGCTTCGTACGCAGGCGCGAGCAATCGTGCCTCGCCTCGAATCGCGGCCACGAAGTTCTGTAACAACAGCAACCCGGTCGGAGCGCGGAGAGGCAGCTCCACGCGCTCGACATCCGCAAGCGGGCGACCCGACACCTCTCGGCGCCGGTGGGCGCTCGCACATTCGCGATTTCGGTGCACCAGGGCCGCGCCGTCTTCGAGCACGATTCGGCCACGGTCGAAGGAGACTTCCAAGCGATTCGTGCCGGGCGCCTCGCCCGTGCTCGCCACCACCAAAGCGCTCACGCCGCCCGCGAATTCGAGCAACGCGGTCACGTCGTCCTCGACGTCCACCTCGTGAAAACGCCCAAATCGACAGAATCCCTGCACCTGCCGAGGCGCGCCGAAAAGCCAGATCAGCGTGTCGATCAGGTGGGGCGCCTGATTCACGAGCAACCCGCCGCCCTCGCTGGCAAAGCTGCCGCGCCAAGGACTGTCGCGGAAATAGGCGTCAGTGCGGTACCAGTCGGTTGCCTGCCAGACAACGCGCTCGATTCGCCCGAAATCCCCGCCCTGAATCTGAGAGCGAAGCCACGTGAAACGCGGGTGCGCGCGGTAATCGTGGACGACGCCGAACATCAGGCCCGGACCACCCGCGCTCTGCTGAACGGCCAACACGCGCTCGCACTCCGCCTTGTGAACGCCGAGCGGCTTTTCGACCAGCACGTGCTTGCCAGCCCGCAGCGCGCCCGCGCTCACGGCCGCGTGCGCGCGATGCGGCGTGGCAATCACGACGGCGGCAACGTCCGCCCGCGCCAAGAGCGCGTCCGTGTCCCCAGCTTGAAAGGCCCGGAATGGCGCCCGACGCTCAGCGATCGGATCGCAAACGGCAGCCAGGAACGCCCCCGGAACGCGGCCTTCCGCGAGGGCTCGGGCGTGGCGCGTGCCCGCGCTGCCTAGGCCGACGATTCCGATGCCAAGTTTTGGCTCCAAACGGGGCCCGGACCCTACCCTCGCGCCCCGGTCTAGGCCAGGAGAAACGAAAACGCGGGCAAGCTCGCGCTGCGATCGCCGGCCAGGCCCTCGTCTCGGCTAGACTGCAGCGCAATGTCGCTAGCGCCGGCGCCCTCCCCGAACCTGCAGCGCTTCGATCGCATTGCGCTCGGTGCGGCCGAGCAGGCCAGGCTAACCGGCACGCTCGCCCTGATGTTGGCCGGAATCGTACGCGCGATCGTGAAGCGCGAGATGGATAGGAGCGAGCTTCTGGCAAACCTGCACCGCATGGGCGTAAAAAGTCTGCCGGTGGTGGTGACCACTGCCCTTTTCACCGGCGGGATCATGGTGATTCAGGCTGGCCCCATCGTCGAACGCTACGGAGCTCAGGGGCTACTCGGCTGGGGGGCGGGGTTCGGAACGCTGCGCGAGATCGGGCCGCTGCTGACCGCGCTGATGATCTCGGGGCGCGTGGGCGCCAATAACACCGCCGAACTCGGAACGATGGCGGTCACCGAGCAGATCGATGCGCTCCGCGCGCTCGCCATCGATCCCAAGAGCTTCCTGGTGGCGCCGCGGTTTTGCGCCATCGTGACCACACTCCTCCTATCGACGTTGTTCGCCGACGCACTGGCCTTGTTTGGTGCGGCCGAATGCGGCTGGGCGCTGCTCGGGGTGGAGCCGTCGATCTTTTATCGTGGCCTCACGAGCGATCTGTTGGGGATCGGCGATGTGCTGCATGGCCTGATCAAGAGCGTGGTTTTCGGCGCCGTGATTGGCCTTTCGAGCTGCCATTTCGGGATGACGACCCGAGGCGGCGCCCCCGGAGTCGGGCGCAGCGTGAATGCCACGGTGGTGGTGAGCGCTGCGGGCATTTTTGGCCTCGATTATTTGCTGTCGTTCGTGCTGCAATGACCACCGGGCTCCCATCACGAGAACCGCTCGCGCGGGCCAGGCCCGAACCGCGCCCGCTTCGGCCAACCTTGCCGGCTCTGCTGGCAGATGCGGCGGCGCTCTACGCCACATTCGCGCAGACTTTGTACTCGGTGATGCGCGGACGCAAAGACCGGGCCGCGGTCGTGCAGCAGATGTACGAGATCGGCAACCGCTCGTTGATCTTCGTGTGCGTGGTGATGGGGTTCATTGGCATGATCCTCGTCTTCCAAGGCGGCCTCCAGACGCAGCGAGTGGTGCCAGATCTATCTGGCCTGGGCGCACAATTCCTGGAGCTTTTGGTGCGCGACTTATCCGCGTCAATCTGCGCACTGATGCTCGCGACGCGCGTCGGCGCTGGAATTGCTGCTGAAATTGGCTCAATGGTGGTAACCGAGCAGATCGACGCCCTGCGCATGTGCGCCGCCGATCCGATCGACTACTTGGTGAAGCCGCGCTTTTTGGCTTCGCTGAGCATGACGCTCGTGCTGACGGTGATCGCGGGCAGCGTGGCGTTCGCGAGCGGCATGGGCGCTGCGTATGCGTTTTTTGGGATTAATCCGCGAACTTTCGTGAATCTGAGCTTGGTCGATCGCGGAGATGCCTGCGTGGGGCTCGCCAAATGCATCGCCTACGGGGGAACGATCCCAATCGTGAGCGCGCACGCTGGACTCACCACATTTGGTGGCTCGGCGGGGGTTGGCGCAGCCACGACGCGCGCGGTCGTCAATTCGTCGCTAGCCGTGATCGCGCTCGACTTCGTGATCAGTGGGCTCGGGTACCTGATTTTCGGGGGCTGAGCCGCGGGCGCGTTCAAATTCCGACGGGCATGCGCGAGCACCAACCATAGCAACAGCTCTTGTCGCCCTGGCGGCGTCGCTGCTGTGTCGATGCCAGATCGAGCGGGGCGGCCTTTGGAACGGAGAATGAGACGGTTTCCGGAGGACGAATCGCCAACGGGCACTGCGAAAGAGCCCCGGGCCCCGGGCTTGTCGTGCCCGACTCGAGCTCCGGGAAACAGTAGCTCTCCCGCGCAGCGCCGGGCTGGTTGCAGCCAGCGTAGGGCAAGACCTCCGTTGGATCAGCGACCTTGAGCGACGCGCACCAGCTGTAACAGCAAGCGTGGCCCGGCTTGGCGCGTCGACGCGCCACTTCAGTGTACGGCGCGTCGAAGCGGGCCACGCGATCGTGGGCGGGATAAGCGCCCGCCGCCGGCACTTCTATTCCAGCTGGGCAGCTCTCGTAAGGCGGCGGCGCCCCTGTCGCGGTGCTCATCGGAAGCAGCCCCTCACAGTAAGACTCGCGGACCTGGTCGACGGCGCACTTCAGCGGCGACGCCTCCGCCTGGGCACCCTGCCGCGGCGACGGATTCGCGCTCGAGCAGCCGCTCGCGCTCAAGCAGAGCCAAAAGCCTGCCCTGAGCAGCGTGCCCAGTCGACGCTTCGACACTCGGAGCCTAGAAAACACCCGTTAGAACCCGTTGGCCTTCGCCACCTTCGTTCGGGTATACCGGAAGGGTTCGTCTTGTCAAAGGCTCACCCCTCCCCGCTTGGCTCGATGGCGCAGACCGTGTGGCCGCCGTATGCCTTCGCAGGGCAGCTCGGTTCTGGGTCTGCGCGGCGCCTGGACCCGCGCGCCCCGGTAGGAAGCCGAACGCTGACAACCCCGGCAGCGGGATGATCTCATTCCGCGGTGTCTCCAAGGCGTTCGGGGCGAAACAGGTACTCGCCGACGTCAGCTTCGAGGTCGCGCCCGGCGAGGTGTTCTTCATCATCGGCGCGTCTGGTGTCGGGAAGAGCGTGCTGATAAAACAGCTGATTGGGCTGTTGCAGCCGGACGCGGGGGAGATCTTGCTCGACGGGCAGGACATCACGCGCCTCGACGAGGCCGGCTTCTACGCTGTGCGCCGAAAGTGCGCGATGGTGTTCCAGCATTCGACTTTGTTCGATTCGATGACATGCGCCGAGAACGTGGCGCTTCCGCTCCGCAAGCACCGGGGGATCCCGCAAGCGCACGCGCTCGCCCTCGCACGCGAAGTGCTCGAGCGCGTGCAGATGGCGGCCTACGGAGAGCGCTTTCCGGCCGAGCTTGGCGACGGCATGCGCAAGCGCGTGGCCATCGCGAGAGCCCTGACCCTGGACCCGCGCTACGTTCTGTTCGACGAGCCGACGACTGGACTCGACCCGGTCAGTGCCCGCCGCGTGGACGCATTGATCCGCTCGTTGTGCGACAAAAGTGGGGTCACGAGCGTCGTCGTGTCGCACGACTTGACGTCGATCTTCACCATCGCCGACCGAATCGTCATGCTGTACAAGGGAAAGGTGCGGTTAATTGGCACTCCCAAGGAATTCGAGGAAAGCGAAGACGGTGTCGTCCGGCAATTCATTCGCGGGGAGGCCACGGGCCCCATGGAATTCGGATGAGCGCTGATCGCGTGAGCTTGGGAGGCGCGGCATGAGTCAGCGCACGGTGGAGGTCAAAGTCGGCGCGCTGATCTTGGTTGCGCTCGGCCTGTTGGGCGCATTCGTCGTGGTGATGGGCGGATTGAGCTTCGAGCCGACCTTCACCGTTTACGTCGCGTTTCATAATCCGGGCGGGCTTCAGGCCGGCGCCCCCGTACGAATCTCGGGCGTGAAAGTGGGCCGCGTCAGCAGCATGGAGTTCCGCGGTGGCCTGACGGATCCCAAGACTCACGAGCGCGAGCCGCTGATTCGCGCGGTAGCCAAGCTCGAAAAGCGCTACCAAGAAGCGGTGCGTGAGAACTCACGCTGGTTCGTAACGAGTCAGGGCGTCCTCGGAGAGATGTTCCTGGCGGTGGAGCCCGGTTCCTTCGATCGTCCGATGCTGAGTGACGGCGCCGTCGTCCAGGGGATCAGCCCACCACGCCTGGATCTACTGCTGAGTGAGAGCTACGAGCTCCTGCACCGCGCTTACCTCGGCATCACCAACAACGAACAACAGATCCAGGAAACCTTCGACGGCTTGCGACGGACGCTCAAAGCCAGCGGTGACTTCCTCGAGCGCAATCAGCCTAAGCTGGATGCAACGATCGACAACGTCGCAGGGTTGTCGAAGGACGCCAAGGAGACCCTCGCAGCTGCGCGAGAACGCTACGTCGACGGGGCTCAAGTGACCCGCATCATGAACGACGTCGAGCGCACCACCACTTCCGTGGGGCGCCACGTCGACCCCCTGCTCAGCGATAGCCGCGAGCTCCTCGCCAGCGGGAAGAAGCTAGTGGGCGCGCTCGCCAGCGACGACCAACTGGAGCACTACCGCGCCCTCACGCGCGATGCGTCGGACGCCGCAGCGCAAGCCAAGCATCTTGCAGGGGACGCACAGGCCATCGTGTCGCACGTGCAGCACGGCAAAGGGACGCTCGGAGCCCTCGTCATGGACGAAGCGGTTTATGACGACCTGCAGGAGATGCTTCGCGACCTGAAGCACAATCCCTGGAAGTTCTTTTGGCGACAGTGACGGTGCGTTCGGGTAATCAAGCCTAGGCGCCGCCGCTCCCAGAGGTCGATCCACCCATCGCCGCGCCGCCGTTGACAGCGCCGCCCGTCGCCGCGCCTCCGCTGGCGGCGCTGTCAACGGCGGCGCGGCGATGGGT
>JAEUAF010000608.1 GCA_019695485.1 Sorangium sp. | reverse complement strand
CTTCATGCTCGGCATCGCGGGGGGAACCGGTTCAGGAAAGACGACGATTGCCGAGCGAATCGCCGCATCGGTAGCGCCGAGCGATGTGACGCTCATCGAGCACGATTCGTACTATCGCGACCTCTCGGGGCTGCCGGCGTCCGAGCGTGATCTCGTCAACTTCGATCACCCGGATGCGCTCGAGACAGAGCTCTTGATCGCGCAGCTCGAGGCCCTGCGCGCGGGCCACGCCATCGAGGTTCCCGTTTACGATTTCGCCACGCACACCCGCCGCCCGCAGGCGCGCAAGATATCGCCGACGCCGCTGGTGCTCGTAGAGGGGATCCTCGTCTTGGCCGACGCTCGTCTGCGAGATCTGTTCGATCTGAAGGTGTACGTCGACACCGACGCGGACGTGCGCCTCCTCAGGCGGCTCGAGCGCGACATTCAGGAACGAAATCGGAGCTTCGAGTCGGTGCGCGAGCAGTACCAAACCAGCGTGCGACCGATGCACCTGCAGTTCGTCGAGCCCTCCAAGCGTTGGGCGAACGTGATCGTGCCCGAGGGCGGGGAGAACCGCGCGGCCATCGAGCTTCTGGTCGGGAAGGTCGAGCGCGTGGTGTCGTCCCAAGTGTCGGCGGAACACGTGGGCCGAGGCTGACTTTGCGTATTTGTTAAGGCGCTTGCCCGGCCACTCGACTGGCAGTGTTGCGGCTACGCTGAAAATAGCCGGCTCACCGGACGGATTTGGCCAGCCGCGCCTTGCCGCGGGTTGGCGGGTGAGGTACGCGAGTTACGCTGGCTGCCTCACAAACTCGTACCTATTTACATTTCTTAGCCCAAGGCAGCCCGAACCAGCACATACCGTTAAGGTTGATGAGGAGATCTTGGAGCGCACCGAAGGAGCTCTAGTTGCGGGGCGCTACCGCCTCGTGCGCAAGCTCGGTGCGGGCGGAATGGGCGCCGTGTGGCTGGCCCATGACGTCTCGCTCGACTCGGAGTGTGCCCTCAAGCTCATCGACGACGAGAAAGCGCGCAGTGAGGAAGTCCGCGTTCGCTTCGAGCGTGAGGCGCGCGCGGCCGCTCAGCTCCGCGGCTCCCACGTGGTGGACGTGTTCGACCACGGGGATTGGGAGGGCACCCTCTATATCGCGATGGAGTACCTGCGGGGCGAGGACCTGGGGGCACGCCTCGATCGCGTGGGGCGCCTCGACCCCCTCACGACCTATCGAGTGGTGGCACACGTCGCTCGTGCGCTCGTCCGGGCCCACGCTGCCGGCATCGTGCACCGCGATTTGAAGCCCGAAAATATCTTCCTCGTGCAGACGGACGAAGAGGAAATTGCCAAGGTCCTCGACTTTGGGATCGCCAAGCACGACGCCTATTCCCTACAGGGCAAAGCAACCCGGACGGGCTCCTTTCTCGGAACCCCGTTCTACGTCAGCCCGGAACAAGCTCGGGGCAAATCAACCGACTACCGTTCTGACCTCTGGTCGCTGGGCATCATCGTTTTTCAGTGCCTCACGGGGCGCCCGCCCTTCGAAAGTGAGGCGCTGGGCGAATTGATGGGCCTCATTCTCTACGAGGACCTGCCTCGCCCCTCCGCCCGCAACCCCGATTTGCCGGCGACGCTCGACGCCTGGTGGGAGCGCGCCGCGTCGCGCGATCGGGAACTGCGCTTCCAGTCCGCGAAAGAGCTGGCGGACGCGCTCGGGCACGCGTTGGGGCTGACTCGCCAGGTGGCGATTCCGTCGATTGCGCCGCGGCGCGCCAGCCTGGCTGACGGGTCTGGCGCGTTTGCTCCCGCGACGGCGACCGGCTCATACCCGCCCGCGTCACCGAGTAGCCCTCCGCCCAACCGCATCCTGCCTTCCTTTTCCGATCCCGAGTGGACGGAGGATCGGGTCGAAACGGACGCACCCGTCTCACGGACTCGGCATTCGGGGACGCCGGTCGTCGGTGTCGGCGCCCACCTCGTCCACTGGCGACGCAAGGCAGCGCGCTTTTTCTCCACTCGAAGCCTCAAGCGGGCTCGCGCTTCGCTGCGTCAGCTGCCGAAGCGGAACTTAGTGGTGGCGGCCATAGGCGGCGGCTTGTTGTGCGGGGTGCTGCTCACGCTGTTGTTCGCCCCAGAGTCGGCGCCCGAGCGCGTCGCGCGACCGGTGCCGTCCGCGCGCCACGAGGTGCCCGCCCCGCTCGCGCCCTCGCCTCCCAGTCCACCGCCCGTGGTGGCCTCGCAACCGTCCGCGGTGTCGCCTGATTCTCTGCCGATGCTGCGTGGGCCTGCGAGCTCCACTGTGACGCCGGCAGGCTCGGCCGTAGACCGTGAAGCCGCCGAGCTGCGCAAGAAGGCACCAGGGCCAGCGCCGGCGGCACCCAGGCGTCGCGTGCGCGGGCCGGACTACGGGATCTGACTCGCGTCGTTCGTCAGCGGCTGAGCCCGACTCGACGGCGCGCGACTAAGCAGGCCGCACCGCCGATTTCAAACTCTGCGCAGGAGCGCGGGCGGTCGGCGTAGACCGAACAGCGGTAGCTCGACGCGCTGCCGTCACCGGTGAGTGCCAGGCAGCGCCCGCCTGGCCGCGCAATGAACACGCCCCAGCTGTCTTCGCTCACGAGATCGGGCCGCTTCTTCCTGAGCGAGTCGGTGGGCCGCAGCTCGACGCGGTCGAAGCCCTCGTGGCAGCAGGCGCCGCACGACTTGCAGCTCTCCTGTTCGAGCCGTGGCTCCCAGTGTTCACAGGCGGTGGTATCGAGCGCTAAGCGGAGCTTGGGGCGCCCGGCGCGGGCGGCCTGCCGGCACGCGAGCTTCTGGCGTTGGCGATGCGACCAGGCGCAGTCGGCGCAGGTGAGTGCCGGGTCGCGGTGCACTACGAAGCAG
>JAEUAF010000519.1 GCA_019695485.1 Sorangium sp. | reverse complement strand
AGCGCGCGGATGAGCGCACTGCGGGGGCCTTGCCAGCGTCCGCTCTGCGTCGTCTGCCCCGTCGAACCGAGCGCGGTCGGCGCGCTCGGCGTCGAGTTCGCGCGCCTACGCCAAACGTTGCCGCAGAAATTCGCAACGATGCGAGCGTTGCACGTCGCGCGAGTAGTGGTGCTACGTAGCCCGCTCGCCGACGGCGTCGCCCTGATCTTCGAGTGCAGCTTCGACGGGGAGCTCGAGGACTTCGTCAACGAGCTCTGGGCAAACGCGGGGGAGGAACTAGGCGCGCTCTTCTCGCGCTGTGCGACAGGTCCGCAGACGCCCAACTTCGCTCAGTTTCGCGCCTTTCTCGAACGGCAGCAACGGCGCGTCACGGCCGCATTCTCGGCCTATCCACGGCTATCTGTTTCCGCGATCGAGCACGCGCGCGAGCTCGACCGACGGCTTCAGGCGGAGCTCGACCGTGCGCCCGCAGCGCCGAGTAGCTCCGCAGAGGCGCTGTTCGAGCGTCTCGCGGCGCACGTTGGGCCTAACCACGCCTCAGCGCCGAGCGCAGAACCTTGCGTTGAGCTCAGGGGCGAGGCGGCGTCCGCTCTCGCCTGGGCGCGGGTGCTGGGGTGGGCGTTGAAGCGCCTGATCTGGCTGGCACCGAGCTGCTTCGATGCGCCGCCGGCGCCATTGGCGAGGGCGGCCCCGCTCACGCTCGTTTTCTGCGGACACTCCAGCCACTTCAAATCCTTCCTGCTGCGGCGACTCACGCGTTGGCTACGGCGCTCGCCGGGCGCGCTCGGCAGCTGGGCGCGCTCGGCGCATTGGCTGGAATTGCCGGGCCCGCGGCTCGTGTGCTTCGCGACGTACGAATCCGCGTTCGAAAGTCTGCCCAACACGTTGCGCGGAACGCGCGGGCGGCATTCGGTACAGCGTTGGCTCGGCGCGTCTCGTCTCACCGACGAGATCGGCTACGGCGCGCTGTCGGGGCTTTCCGTGGCCGAAATCCGACGCAATCGGCGGTTGCAGGCGCTGCTCGAGGAACCGCGCGACGGCCAGCGCGCGCCCGAATTCTGCGGCCTCTTGTGAGCCTGCTACGGGGAACGCGTTGCGTGCGCCGCGCCGAAGTACAAAGCTTGCTGTTCTCGAGTCATACACGGCATCCCGTGTCCGCTTTGTGCTTGATTCAATTCGGCACGGGCGATGGGCGTGGCTGGTTGCGGCGTGTCCTGCCCGCGGTGAGCAGTGGCGCTCGCTTTGAACAGTTCGAGCCCGTGCGGTTGAATCTCGCTTTTACTTTGGGCGGGCTCCGGGCACTCGGGCTCCCCGAGTTGGCAATCACAGCTTTTCCCGAGGCGTTTCGAGCGGGGATGGCCGCGCGAAGTGAGATCCTCGGCGACGTCGGTCTCGACGCTCCGCTGCACTGGCAATTCGGGTCGGAGCGCGCGGCGTTGTCGGCGCTGGCTCTCCTCTATGCGACCGACGCTGGCGCGCTCGACACGCGGCTGACGCAATTTCGAGAGCTCGCTGAGCGCTTCGGAGTCGGGCTCGAGGTGCAGCTGACTTACTTGCCAGCCGATCGCTGCGAGCATTTCGGCTTTCGATTGGGCCGCGATCAGCCCAACTTCTCAGGCGACGGCAAGCCACGAGGCTTCGGTCGCCGTTTGCCGGCGGGCGAGTTCGTTCTCGGCTATCGCTCGACGCATGAGCACAGCACGCGGCTCGAGGTGCCGCTCTTACGGAGCACTCGACCCTTACCGCGCGTGGTGGGTAAGCGGCGGCTCGACTTCGGCTTCGGCGGCAGCTTCTTGGTGGTTCGCAAGCTCGAACAAGATGTGCTTGCGTTTCGCTCGCTGGCCCGGCGCCTCGCCGACGGACCGCCTGGGTCACCCGGGGTGGCTCGCTTGATCGGGCGCTGGCCCAATGGAGCCCCGCTTGCCGCCTATCCCGAAGCCATGCCGGCCTCGTGGAATGAGCTCGCCGACTTTAGCTACCGCGCGCTCGATCCCGATGGGCGGCGCTGCCCTTTCGGGGCGCACGTGCGCCGCGCAAATCCGCGCGACTCCTTCGATGCCGATCCGCGCAGCGTGGACGCTCATCGACTGCTGCGTCGCAGTCGCGTGTACGGTCCGAGGCTCGCGTGGACTCGGGCGAGCGACGATGGCCATGAGCGGGGGCTGCTGTTCTTGGCGCTCAGCGCGGACCTTTCGCGTCAATTCGAGACGGTCCAAGGTGAGTGGCTGAACGGTCCCAAGTTTCTCGGTCTGCGCGACGAAGTCGATCCTTTGCTCGGCAAGGACTTGGTCGGCGAGCAGGGGCAGGTCATAAGCCGGCGCTTCACGCTACCCGGGTTTCCCGCGCGCCAGCGCGTCGACTTGCCGCGCTTGGTGCGTGTACGTGGCGGACTCTACGCCTTCGTTCCGAGCCTGCGAGCGCTTGGCTACCTTGCCGACTGTGGGTCGGCACGCTGAAGATTCGAGGTCGAAGCATGTCAAATTCCGGAGCCTCAGCAGAGCGTGTGGTCGTCGTTACCGGCGCAGGGAGCGGGATCGGGCGCGCCGTCGCGCTGGGGTTTGCGGCGCAAGGGGCGGCGCTAGAACTCGTAGATATCGCTGCGGACAAAGTTGCCGAGGTGGCGGCGATTGCCCGTGCCAGCGGCGCAACGCGCGTCGACGTGGCGGTCGTGGACGTCGGCTCAGCGCAAGCCGTCGGTGCGTGGGCGAAGCAGGTTCAGGAGCGGGCTTGCGCGGTGGACGTGCTGGTCAACAACGCCGGCGTCGCACTCGCGGCGCAGTTCCAGGAGACATTGCTAGAGGACTGGGCCTGGGTTCTTGGCGCGAATCTTTGGGGCGTCATTCACGTGACCCGTGAGCTGCTTCCGGCGATGGTGGCGCGCGGCAGCGGCGTCGTGATCAATGTGGCTTCCGCGTCGGCCTTTTGGAACCCGCCGGCCCTGACTGCCTACGGAACCAGCAAGTACGCGCTGCTCGGGCTCTCGGAGGCCCTGCGTGAAGAAATGCGGCCTCACGGAATTCGCGTCAGTGTCGTCTGCCCCGGGCTCGTCGATACGCCCATCGTGGACCACATGCGACTCCGAGGTAGTTACGCGAGCGCCGAGACGCGCGCTCGGGCGCGAGCCCACAATCAGCGCCACGCCGTGAGCCCTGAACGCGTGCGAGACGCGGTGCTCGCGGCCGCCGCGCGCGACTCCGCCGTTCTACCGGTTGGCTGGCAGGCGCACGCGCTGTATTGGTTGAAGCGGATTTCCCCCTGGATTCTGCCCAGGTTCTTCGCGCTCGGAGCCGGGCAAGGCAAGCCGTAGCCACGGGTCCCGCACGCGCGGGCGTATTGACTCCGGCGAGTCGGGTGATCATCCGCTCAGGCCGGCGCCGCCGAGCTCGTGCTTATAGAAGTCTCCGGTCGCGGCGGACCTGTCCCTAAAAACTTCCGTACGCGGACCTTTACTCCAAGGCACTTTGAAAGCGAAAATGCGAGGTCCACAAGGACCGCTCTCGCGATTCGCCGTATGTCGACGATCCCCCCCAAGGCTGAGGCACGCCGCCGTCCAGTCAGCGTGCTCGCACTCAAACTCTGGGAAGTGGCCGAGGCTCTCGAAGAGCGTCTCGATCAGCCCAGTGACGTTCTGGAAATTCTAGTCAGCTCTGCCGCCAAAGGTGAACAGGCGCTGGAGACGTGGCAGCGGCTTCACGAAGCCGCCGAGCGTTTCCAGAAGACCTCCGAGCTTGCGCAGGCCTATGAACAGCTGACGCAGGACAAGCGCATCAAGCTGTTACCGCCCGAACAGCAGGCGTTCATCTTTCTGCAAGCCACCGGCTTCTTCACGTCGCTCGGCGATACCGAAGGAGCCGCCGGCTACGCAGAACGCGCGATTACTGCCGTGCCCGGCCACGCGGACGCGTTCGCGCAGCTCGAAGCGCTGCTGACAGCAGCGGGTAAGATGGAGCGGCTTGCCCGGCTCTATCTCGATGCGAGTCAGCGCGAGACGGATCCGATCCGGCGGCTCAGATTGTTGCAGCGCTCGGCCGCGATCGCCATCGGTATCGACGCCGCTGACTTGATCATCGACGCCGGCCAGAAGCTCCTCAAACTGACGCCTGAGGACGAGGAGGTGCGCGACGAAGTCATGCGCCGCCTACTGGCGTTCGGGCGCCACAAAGAAGTCGTGGAGCTCTTGGAACACGTGCTGAGCGGCGATCCGTCGCCGCCGCCCGAGGAAGCCAAACTTCATCGCGAGCAGCTGGTGGATTTGTGCTTGAGCGTGCTGAAGAGCCCCGAGCGCGCGCTCACTCATGTGGAGGGCTTGCTCAAACTCGACCCCACCCACGCGATGGCGCTCGCTTCGGCCGAGTCGCTGCTCGACAACAAACAGCTCATGTTGCGCGCGGCCGCGGCGCTATCGGACGCCTGCGAGCGCAGCGGGAACGTCGAGCGCGCGGTGGCGATGCTGACCTTCGAGCTCCGACACGTGCGCGGCCTGCGACGCACCGAGGTTCAGCGGCGACTCGGCATCCTGCGCCATGACGCGCTGGGCGATCCCGCCGGAGCGCTCGAGCTGCTCGCGCCAGTCGTGGCTGGCGATCCAGGCGACGACGATTTGCGGCGGCGCTTCGTCGAGTTGAGTCTCAGCCTCAATCAGCCTGCAGAAACCGCGCGACTGTTGTCGCGAGCGCTGCAGAGCCACCGTGATCCGGCGGTTCGTGCCCGCGTGGGCGTGGACGTCGGAGACGTGTATTTGAAATCGGGCGACGTGAAGCGCGCGCAAGCGGCTTTCCAGAAAGTGCTCGAGACGCAGGCGGATGACCGCGCGTCGCTCGCCGCGGCACACCGTCTGGCGGATTTGAACGCCGACAGCGGCGAC
>JAEUAF010000497.1 GCA_019695485.1 Sorangium sp. | reverse complement strand
GATCGCTATCACATGGTGCTAAGCCCCATGCTGTGCATCCTCGCCGCCGCCGCGTTGCGGCCGAGCGCCCGCAGCACCGGCGACGGCAGCGCTCGCGACAGCGTTCGCTCGAGTGGCCCGAGCGTGTTCCTTTAGCCGAGCCGCGCGCGGCCCGGGCTCGGCGGATTGCTGTCGGCGGCGTGGCCGCCGACGACGGGGACACGAGCCAGCGCCTTGTCGAGTTCGCGCGCGCTACCCGGGCGCTCGGGGATGCGCTTCTTCAAGCAGCGCATGACGGCGTCGTCGAGCTCGCAGGGAATGTCGAGCTCGGGGCACTTTTCGCGCATGGGGACCGGGATCATGCGCTGATGGAGCTCCAAGAAATCACGACGGCTCTTGCCTGCGATTGGCAAAGCTCCGGTGAGCGCCTCGTACATCAGCACGCCGAACGCATAAAGATCCGTACGCGGATCGACGGACGCGCCGATGCACTGCTCCGGCGACATGTACTCGGGCGTGCCGAGCGTGTAGCCGTCCTGCGTGAGCGACTCGGCCTCTGCGAACTTGCTCATGCCGAAATCGAGCACTTTCACCGAGCGATCGTCGCACAGGAAGATGTTCCCGGGCTTCAAATCGCGGTGCACGACGCCGAGCTGGTGCGCCGCCGACAGACCCTTGCAGACCTGCCGAAAGATGGAGACCGCTTCGGTCACCGACATCGGGCCCCCGGTCTTCAAACCCGCGGCGAGGCTGCGCCCTTGCAAGAGCTCCATCACCACGTAAATCGAGCCGTCAGGCAGCTGATCGAGGTCCAGCGTCCGCACGACGTTGGGGTGCTCGATCGACACCTGCACGCGCGCTTCGCGGCGTAGACGCGCGATCTCGGAAGCATCGATGGCGGCGGCCCCGCGCAGCACTTTCACGGCCACGTGAGAGCCGAGGGCGATGTGTTCGGCCGCGTACACCGCGCCGATGCCGCCCGAGCCGATCTTGCGCAAGATGCGATACTTGCCGCCGAGGGTGACGCCGGCAAGTTCACCCGCGGCGTCGCGAAAGTGGCCGTGAAGCTCGAGCCCGCGCTCGAGGGCTGCGATGCGATTCTTCTCGAAGGCGCGCGCCGAGCGCTCTTCCCGCACGCGCGTCGACAGCGAGGCGAGCGCGCCGCCGAAGCCCATCCCAATCAGGCCGGCGATGCTTGCCGCCATGAAACTGCCGGAAACGCCGACGGCGCCGCCGCAGACCAAGGCTCCGAGCAGGGAACCGAGCACGACCCAGCGGCGCCGGTCCGAGACACTCCAGTCGAGCACGTAGCGGCACTCATCGGCGCCCTCGGCAATGCACTTGGGATGCGAGATGCGCGCGTCGGGATAGCCCCAGACCCGCGGCACGCTGACGAGCTCGGCGCGCCGAGCCAGGCAGAGCAGCGGATCATTTTGATCCGACTCCGCTTCCGGCCGGCGCCGGTAGCTGAGCTCGGCGTGGTTTGCGCTGACGTTACCGAGCTCGTAGGTGCCGACGCGCGTACTCTCTGCGGAGTTTGCCGCGAGGTAGCGGTAGGCGTCCTCCGGCGAGCTCGCGACGCGCAGCATGCGGACATAAGCTCCCAGCACCTCGGGGTGCGTCATCCACGGACCGCGCGTGGCGAGCGCCTCGCGGCCGAGGGCCGTCGCTAGTGCGGCCATCACGCGTCGCGCCGCCGGCACGCTGATCCATCCAGTGTCGCTGTCGACTACGCTCTGCGGGATGCCAACCGTCGAGAGCAGCGCTCTCACGGCTGCGTCGCCGCGCTCGTCGCGCAGGCGCAGTAGAAATGGCTTCAAGAGTGAGGCGCGGATTTCTTCGCGTCCCACGCCGGAAGTCGGCAAGGTCGGTCTGTCGCGACGGTTCGCGGTTTCGCCCAAGGATCCTCATTGGCGCTCGCCCCTACGCGCGCGCCGAATTCTCATCATACCTGAGGCGCCCGGCGACGGGGCCCCTCTTCTCACCATCCACCGGCTTTTCTCCCTTGCGAATCTCGAGCTCCTCTTGTCGTTCAATTTGTCGTTCAATGTCGCCTGTCGGAACCCGACCGCTCGGCCGCGGGTTTCTCGCGCAGCCCGTTCGTGGGTGATTCGGGTACCATGTCGCCCGTGGCCTCAAGTCTTGCGCGCATCCTCAGTCTCGCCCTTGCCAGCTTTTCGCTCGTTGCCTGCGGAAGCGACGACAAATTGACACCTTCGGCGAGCGGCTCGCAGAAGGTGACCACGGGCGACCTCTATCCCATCATCCAGCTGAGCTCGCCGGGCGACGGCAGCTCTACGGTAGAGGAGTCCTTTCGCGTCGGTGGCGCTGACGGGACGAGCTACCTCGAGGTCGGCAGCGGAGAGACCCTGGTGGCCACGGTGGAGGGCAAGACAGGGTCGCTCAACGCCACTTCCGACCACAAGTACTCCCAAAGCTTTTCCTATGACGACCCCGGCGTCACGTACGTCGTTGGCCTGTTGCGTGGGGAGCTTGGCGACGCGCCTTACACGACCCTCTCGCCGCCACCGCTGTTCTCGCTGAGCCCCTTGGCCGCGACGCTGTCGCGAGCAACGGATTCGATTGACGTTGCCTGGAGCCCGCCGGCCAGCGGCGACGTGAGCTATACCCTCGAGGGCGATTGCATCAAGCCGCTCCATGGTAGCGCGGCGGACGTTGGCGCCTTCAGCATCGCAGCGGGTACGTTGCAACCTGCGGGCGCGGGCGGAAGCTGCAGCGTGACGCTCACGGTCGAGCGCATTCACCCGGGCCGCCTCGATCCAAAGTTCGTCCTGGGTGGCGTCGCAGAGGCGCATCAGCTGCGGCGCGTCGAATTCTCGTCCGCACCGTGAAGGAATTGCTGGGCGCCACGGGGGTCGCGGCGACGGCTTGACGCCGGGTCGCGCCGTCCCCCAGTATCGAAGTGGCCGACGTCATGACAGCTCACGAACTTACTTCCGATGCCCTCGTCCTCTTCGGCGCCACCGGAGATCTCGCGTTCAAGAAGATCTTTCCGGCCCTTTATTCGATGCTGAAGCGGGGCCACACCCCGTTTCCCGTGGTGGGCGTGTCTCGGGGTGGCTCGAGCTTGGAGGACCTGAAGACGCGTGTGCGTGGCAGCGTCGCGGAGCTTGGCGGCGCCATCGATGAGCACGCTCTCGGCGCGCTCACCGACAATTTGCGCTACGTCGACGGGGACTACCGAACCGTCGAGCTCTTCGAGAAGCTAAAGCAGACGCTCGGAGGCGCGCGCAGGCCGCTCTATTACCTCTCGATTCCCCCGAGCGCCTTCGCGGACGTGGTCGATTATCTCGGTCGGAGCGGCTGTGCCGAAGGGGCGCGCGTCGTGGTCGAGAAGCCGTTTGGGCGCGACCTCGGCTCGGCTCAAGAGCTGAACCGCATTTTGCACAGCGTGTTCGGTGAACCCTCGATTTTTCGCATCGATCACTTCCTCGGCAAAGAGCCGGTGCAAAACCTGCTCTATTTCCGCTTCGCCAACGCGTTTCTCGAGCCGCTCTGGAATCGCAATTTCGTGAGCAGCGTCCAGATCACGATGGCCGAGTCCTTTGGCACTGCCGGGCGCGGCCGCTTTTACGAGGAAGCCGGCGCCATCCGCGACGTGCTGCAGAACCACCTGCTCGAGGTGGTCGCTTTCTTGGCGATGGAGCCTCCGCCCGCCGGAGACCGCGACGCGCTGCGCGATGAAAAGACCAAGGTCTTCAAAGCCATCCGCCCGCTTTCGCCGGAGAACGTGGTGCGTGGCCAGTACAAGGGCTACCGCGACGAAGCAGGGGTCGCCAAAGACTCGACTGTCGAAACCTTCGCGGCCATTCGCGTCTACGTCGATTCCTGGCGTTGGGCTGGCGTGCCCTTCTATATCCGCACCGGCAAACACTTGCCCGTCACCGCCACGGAAGTCTTGGTGGACTTCCACCGACCGCCGCACATGGTATTTCCCGAGCCGGTGCCGGCGAACACGAACTACGTTCGTTTCCGGCTCGGGCCCGAGGTTGCGATTGCGATCGGGGCGCGCGCCAAGCGAGCGGGCGACGTGATGGCGGGTGAGGGGGTCGAGCTCATGGTGCGCAATCAGCGCGCCGACGAGATGGGCGCCTACGAGCGGCTGATCGGCGACGCCATGCGCGGCGACAGCAACTTGTTCGCCCGCGAAGACGGCGTCGAGGCGGCCTGGCGCATCGTGGAACCGATCCTCGGCGACGTGACCCCCATCTACGAGTACGAGAAGGGCACGTTTGGCCCGCAAGAAGCGAACTACGTGCTGGCCGGGAACGCTCGCTGGTACGATCCAGGCAAGTCGCCCGAGCGCGCAGGGTAGCGTGGTGAGTCGACGACCCACCACCCGTCAAGACAGGGCCGCTCCTCAGCAAACCGCGCTTGTCTGACTCAGGACACGAGCTCTCCGGCCGCGCTCAGGGCGCGCGCAAGCTGAGCGTGCCGAGATAGTCCCGCTTGCCCAGGCCCACGCCGTTGTGACGCAAGATGGCGTAGCTGTGTGTCACGTGGAAGAAGAAGTTCGGCAGTGCGTGCTCGATGAAATAGTCCGCCCCGCTCATGGTCTTCCCCTCCCAACGCGGCTGGGTAACCACGCGGGTCGCGGCGCTCTCGAAATCCTTCGCCGTGAAGCCGTCGAGGTAAGCTACCACCGCGCGCACGCGCGTCCGCAGCTCTTCTAGTGTTTGCTCGGTGTCGGGGTGCGAGGGCGCGTCTTTGCCACTCAAGCGCGAGGCAGCAAGCTTCGCCGTGTCACAAGCCGTCTGCACTTGGCGAGCGAACGCGAATTGGTCGGGGGCGAGGCGCAGGCCGAGAAACACATTTCCGTCGAACGACTTGGCTTTGGCGTGGGCCTCTGCGGCCTCGAGCCACTTGTCGAGCTGACCGAGCATCTTCTTGAACTTACCGAATGTTTGGAAGTACATGCGGCGCATCTTACGCGCACGGGCGCGACTCGTCGGCGGATGTCTCGCGTGTTGAAGCCCGATTTCCGCCCTGAATTGTTCGGGCGTCGCAATGTGCTGTCCGAAAGGCCGCGCGTGCGCCAGCCGAGACGCGGCCATGGGGCCGACCTCGCGGGCGGGCGCGTTGCCATGAAACCTCGGCTGCTCAGTTCAGTAACGCTCAGCAATGGCGACGACAGAATCCGACTTTCTGGACTTCCTGGCTGAGCGATTCAGCGTGGACCGCACGCAATCGCTCGCGATGCTTACGGATTGGGTTCGTCGTTATCAGCCGCAGGCGCGGCCCGAGATTCGATTCCTGGCGGCACCCGTTGCTGCGCCCGAGCCCGCTCCGCTGCATCGAGGCGCGCCTGCGCGCGGGCGTGCGCGCTCAAACCAGAATCTCGCTGATCGGGCCCGTGCAGAGCTCGGGATCACCGAAGCTCGGTAGGTCCAGCCCCATGACTTTGCCGAGCGTCAGCAAGAGATCGTTGTGACTGCGATCGACGACGTTCGCCGTCGTCGGATCGGCCGCGAGTTGCACGGGAAAGCGCACCACTTGATTGGTCTTGAGACGGCCACCGCCACCGCCGAGCAGTAAGAACGGCGAGGCGTTGTGATTGTGAGCCGCCCCGATGTCAATCTCACTCGACCAGCAGATCACGCTGCGGTCGAGCAAGGTTTGGCTACCCACTGCAAGCTTGTCGAGCGCGTTGCCCAAATAGGCAACTTGACTCGCGTAGAAGCGATCGATGGCGGCGAGTTGAGGCAGCGACGAATAGAGCCCCGCGTTGCTCGGATCGTAGATATCGGGGCCAAGCGCGTCGACACTGAACGGGCCGCGATGCGAAAAATCGTGATGCGTTTGATCCTGGTCGGCGCCGAGCCAGGTGTGCGTGATCTGGCTCGTGGCCGTCGAGAATTGGAGGCTTGCGACGCGGGTAAGGTCGCAGGCCAGCGCGAGCGCCAAAATGTCCATTTGGAGTTTGGCGCTGGTCGGAAAATCGAGCGACGGAGCCGCATAGCCGTCCGGTACGGGGGAAGGCGCGACGCAGCCCGCACTCGCGTTCGACGTCTGGTCGATTTGAGCGTCGAGTTCGTTCCACGCTTGTTGTAGCGCCTGCAGCTGACGCCTGTCTTCGCTGCAAAGCTTACCCGAAAGACTCGAGAGCTCTTGGTTCAAGTCGCTGGCGACGCGCTTTCGGATGAAGGTATTCTTATCGAGCCCTGCGTTCGGGAACAACGCTTTACGCGCGGCGACTGGGTCGTCGAACGGATCGGCGTAGACCGAAGGCCCGCGATAGATCATGCGCGTCTTCACTTCGCGATCAGTCCAATCCTGCGAACTTCGCACCATTAGTTCGATCGAATTGAACGGCAGCGGCAGGTTGAGTTGCGAGGCCACGACTTGATCGATGCTCGGGCCCAGGCCGACATCGCTCGTGCGCACGGCCGTCCAGAGCGCGCCCATGCCCGCTTCGTGGGGCCCGTCGGCAGCTTTCACGTTGAGGCCGTCGACGACGATCACTCGATCTTTCAATGACTCGAGCGGGGCCAGCGTGTCGCGTAGCACGAGCGGGCCCTGCACACTGGGCTTAGGGCCTGCGCCCGGCAGCGCGCACTCCGCGCCCCACAAGTGCTGAACGAATCCGCACGGTGTGAACAGCAGCACCAGATAGGTTCCCGGATCCTCCGCCGCCTGGCTCGGAAGCGAGCGCAAAAAGGGGTAGGCCATGGCGCTTGCGCCGAGGCTCGCGAGAAAGCGACGACGATTGAAGGCTCGTGGGCTCATCGCAAAGGCAAGGGGGCGGCTGTCGCGTCACTCGGTGCGACGCAAGTATTTAGCACTGGTGGTCGGCTTTGGCTTCCCGCGCGCCATCCCTCGGCGAGCAGCAACGTTTTCAGCGAACTTTCCGCGCACCCAGGGCGATGATAAACGACCGCGCGTGGCCTCCCCGAAAGCGTTCCTGCGCTCCGTCGACGTAAACCCGAGTCTGCTGCTGTCGCGGCGTGCGCTGTGCGGTGCCGCGCTTTCGGCCAGCGCGCTATGGGCCTGTCGCGCCCGCGCCCCCGAAAAGACGCTGGTCTACGTGAGCGCAGAAGACGCTGGCGAGATCGTCGCCATCGATCCCGACACGCTCAAGGTGGTGACGCGCGTGCGCGTCGGCAAGCGGCCGCGCGGGCTGCGCGTCAGCCCCGATGGCAAGCTGCTCTACGTCGCGCTGTCCGGCTCACCGCGCGGCGGTCCGAACGTGGACGAATCTAAGCTGCCGAAGGCCGAGCGCTCGGCGGACGGCATTGGCGTCGTCGATCTCGCTTCGCACACCCTGCTGAAGACCTATACGAGCGGGCAGGACCCAGAGTCGTTCGACCTCTCGAAAGACGGCAGCACGCTCTACATCTCCAACGAAGAAACCGCGGAGCTTAGCGTACTCGATCTCAAGTCTGGCAAGGTCGTGCGCCAGGTGGCGGTTGGCGGTGAACCCGAAGGCGTGACGACGCGACCCGACGGCAAGGTCGTGTACGTGAGCTGCGAGGCGGATCGCGTGGTGGTCGCGGTGGACACCCAGTCTTTCCAGGTCTTGGCACGCATTCCTACGGGTCTACGGCCGCGGGCCGTCGCGCTCAGCCACGACGGTAAGTTGGGTTTCGTCACCGACGAACTCAGCGCAGAGTTGACGCTGTTCGACGCGCTTACGAACGTCGCCAAAGGCTCGATCAAGATCGAGGACGCAGGCAAGTCTCCGCGGCCGATGGGCGCTGTGATCTCGTCCGACGGCAAAGAACTCTATGTCAGCACCGGGCGCGGGGGTTCGCTGGCCGTCATCGACATCGCGGCGTCACGGGTGGCCGCGCTAGTCCCGGATGTGGGTGCGCGACCGTGGGGCGTCGGGCTCAGTCCGAACGGTAAGCTGCTGTTCACGGCGAACGGGCCATCCGACGATGTCAGCGTGATCGACCTCGCGTCGCGCAAAGTCGTTCAGCGCATCAAGGTGGGAGGCCTGCCCTGGGGCGTCGGAGTGGCGAGTCGAAAGCAGGACTGAGCACGACGCTCTGCGGAGCTCCAAGAACCCCGCGTCCCTAAATCCCGCAGCTGCTTTCGTCGCTGTGATCGGCGCAGTCAGCGCGGCCGTTGCAACGGTCTTGGAGGCGGATCAGGGAGCCGTCCGTGCAGTGAAATTGCTGGAGATGGTCGCAAGCGCTCGGCTGCTCGTCGATGGCCGCCGCGCAGTCCCCAACGCCATCGCAGACTTTCGAGAAGAGAATGAAGTGTTCGTCGCAGAAGAACAGGGCTCCGGCGGCACACGTCGGATCGTTCACGTCGCTGCCGTCGGCGCAGTCTTGCACGCTGTCGCACTTTGCCGTGCGCGCAATGGTTTGCCCGTCGGCGCACATGTAGGTCGCGATGTTGTTGGGACAGGTGCTGGCAGACTCGTCGCGGCCGTCGGCGCAGTCGTTCACGCCGTCGCAGAGTTTTTCGGCTTTGACTTCGCTGCCGTCCGCACACAAGAAGCGAAACACTTCGCCGCACAGCGCTTGGGTCTCGTCGCTGCCGTTGGTGCAGTCGGCCGTGCCGTTGCATTTCTTGCTGAGAGCGATCAGCTGCCCGTCCGTGCACTCGAAGGTCGGCGGTTCATCTCCGCACACCATGGGGCCTTCATCGCTGCCATCCGGGCAGTCGACGTGTTGGTCACATTTGAACTCGAGCGGGAATTGGGTGCCGTCCGCACAGGCGAAGATGTTGCCCGGCGCGCTGCCTCCG
>JAEUAF010000490.1 GCA_019695485.1 Sorangium sp. | reverse complement strand
CTCCCTGGCTGTCCGCTGTCGGACGCCTACTACATCGAAGAAAGCTGTCAGCCCGCTGGGGCCGGCCGTGCCGGGATCGCAGGGGGCGGATGGGGCGGCGTCGCCAACACGTCCAGCTTCGCCGCTGGCAGGACGAGCGGCGGCAGCTGTGAACCCGCGTCGAGCTGTTCACGAAGCACCTGCGCCGGAACCTGCTGCGGTGCGGTCTGTGTCGATCTGAGCACCGATGCATCCCACTGCGGCACGTGCCTCAATGCTTGCGGGGCGATGAGGAGCTGTACGAACGGGCGCTGCTTTTAGGGCCGAGGCGCGCGCGAATCACTTGGGGCGGGTTGGCTCGTCGAGATCCCCAGCGAGGTCTGCGGTCAACACCTCGTTGGCGATGGCGAGCAGAGTTTCGAGCGCAAAAGGCTTCTGCAAGAACGCGAGCGCGCCGCGCGCGCGCACGGAGGCTTCGCGCTTGGGGTCGACGTGGCCTGAAGCGAACACGATGCGAATGTACGGGTCGAGGATGACCAATCGCGCCTGTGTTTGTTCGCCATCGAGCCCCGGCATGTCCAGGTCGAGCACGACTAAGTCGAAGCGGCGCCGCGAGTAGCGCGCGATGGCTTCCGCGCCATCGGCCGCTTCGGTAACGTCGAAGCCCGCCTGACGCAAAAGCCTCGCCATGCTCCGACGCACGATTTGCTCGTCGTCCACCAGCAAGACACTGGTCTTGACGGCAGGGCGATGCGTTACCGGGGGCGGCCGCTCTTCCGTACTCGAGAAGCGCACGCGATCGGCGTCGAGCAGCGGCAAGTAGACGCTGAAGCGGCTGCCCAAGTTGGGCCCGCTATCGAGGTGGATTTGACCCGAGTGCAGAGACACGATTTCGCGCACCGTTGCCAGCCCGAGACCGTAGCCGGCGCCCTCGCGTTTCGTGGTGAAAAAAGGCTCGAAAATATGTGCCTGCGTTTCGCGGTCCATCCCGAGGCCGGTGTCCCCGACGCCCAACAGCGCGAGCACACGCTCCGCTGGAAAACCGAGTTCGGAGGGAGCGACCGCTACCTTGGACACGGAGATCGACAGCGTGCCGCCCTCTGGCATCGCGTCGCGCGCATTGAGACACAAATTCAAAATGACTTGATGTAGCTCGGATTGACTCCCGTGCACCATCACGTCGCTTTCGATATTGGGTTGGATGCGGATGCTCTGATCGAGCGTGTGCCGCAGCATACGCACGACTTCCGTGCTCACCGCCGAAAGGTCTACGGCCGAATGCTCGGTGCCGCGCCCACGCGCGAACGACAAAATCCCCCGCGTGAGCTCGCTCGCACGCGCCGAAGCCATCACCAGATCCGCGATACATTCGCGGACCTCGAGCTCACCCAGGGTTCGATCGTGGGGAAGTTCGCGCAGGAACACAGCGCCCGCGTCGAGCGCCGCCAGCACGTTGTTCAGGTCGTGCGCGATGCCCACACCGAGGCGCCCAATCGCCTCGAAGCGCTGACGCTGCACGATATGCTCTTCGACCGCGTCGAAGGCGTTGAACTCGAGCACGAACTGCGGACCCACACGCACCCGATCGCCGAACGCCAAGAGCCGGCGCTCGACGCGCAAACCATTGACCGAGGTGCCGTTCTTGCTCCCGAGATCCTGAATCAGGAAGTTGCCGTGCTCGTCGCGCGTGAGTCGGGCGTGCAGCCGCGAGACCTCTGGATCATCCAGCATGACCGTGGCATCCGGCGAGCGACCGATGGTAGCAGCACCTTCCACCTTGAACTTCCGACCGGTGGCGCGCCCTTCCAGCACCGTGAGCTGCGCGACGCCCCGGGCAGCACCCACGCGGTCGAGGGTCACGGAAGTCTTGGAAGGTGGTTTCTGCATGCTCGGCCGTTTGCCGTCGCGCATACGTGGATGGGGGTCCCGAAGCGCGTGTGATTCTGATTACGGCCGATATCTCCGCTTCCTGAAGTTTTGACAGCACATCGCGCCGCGCTGGGGACGGCGGCGAGGCTCAGGGGCCTTCTAAAATAGAGCGGAAAGCCGGCTCCTTCTCAAGGTAGGCGGGGTTGAAAACGTAGAGGTCCGCGTTGGCCGCTTGGCTCAGCGTCGCATGCAGCCCGGCGAGAGGACCCGCTGGAAACTCACAAAGAAAGCGAGGGGTTGTGCCGCCAGAAGTGACGCCGACAGCCCACGTCTTCAGCGCGCGCGTCGCACCGATTTCCTCACATGTCGCTACATCGGGAAGCTTCACGCTGAAGCGCGCAATCGCGGGCTCCGCTTCGAAGTAGCGCGCGAGCAGCGCGCTCGAGCCGGCGGCCCGCGTCGCCGAGCACAAGCGCTGCTTGGACTTCGCCTTCTCGGGCTCGCTGACCGGATCGCAACTCGGCGAGGCCGACGCCTTGTCCGCCGCCGCCCGGTTATCCGCAACCCATTGCAGGAACACTTTGAGTAGCTGGCGCGATTCGGTCTTGCGCTGTTCCGCAGCGCGATGGCGCGCCTCGACTTCACCTCGCACCCGCACGATCGATTGGTCGAGAGCCTCGAGCGCCGCGTGATCGTCACACTGCTTGTACGCGTATTGGCGCCATTGCTCGGCCCCCGAGAAGTTCTCCTGAGTCAACGCCTTCTGCACGACTTGTTGCGCCTGACTGCACTGCTCTGGATCCTTGCGATTGCAAGCACCCAACCCCAGGCCCAAAACGGCCAACAAGACCGAACCGAGTTCTGCCAGACGCATGCTTCCTTCCTAGTCCGAGTTGGGCAAAGGCAGCAACCGTCGGCGGACGGCCAGGGGACCTGATCCGCAGAATGATGCAGGTTTGCGGCCGGCTTCGGCCGGGAGCGAACCGAAGCCGCGTCCCGAAACAGGGCACGCCGCTGCAGCCGCCGCCTTCACTGACAGGCGGCGCCCGGCACAAGGCTGCTGCGACTGCGAAACGCCTCACTCCTCACCAACGCCAGCACCAAAGCCTTGAGACCAAAGCCAGCGTCGGAGAACCCCGCGTACACTTCCTGGAGTGAGCAGGCATCCGCGTCGGTTTCGACCCGCGCGAGCGCGTAGCGAAACTGCTCCAGCGTAAAGCAGCCGCGCGCCTGGCTACTCGCGGCCAACGTGTGCACGAGTTCCTCAGCGTTGCTGAACGAACGGCCATCGAGGTCGGAGCTGGTTCCGAGGAAGCTTCCCGAGGCGTCGACCGGATTGCCGTTCTCGACGAATTGCCCCTGCTGATTTTCGGGCAGGGCCCTGCCGAGGGCGTCGAAATCATCGAAGCCAAAGCCCACGAGGTCCATCGCTTCGTGGCAGCCCGCGCAGACCGGTTGCGTCACGTGGACCTTCTCATACAAATCGCGGGTAGTCTGTCCGGATACCGGCGCGTTGGGGGCAGGCGGAATCTGCCCGGCGAGCGACGGCACACTGCCCGGCGGGGGAACCGGGCGACAGATCACATTCGCGCGCACGACCTTCCCTCTCAAGATCGGCGACGGCAAGACCGTGTGTGCGTGTGCCGACAAGAAGCTCGCGTGGGTCAGTATGCCACCGCGCAGCGGCACCGCTTGCGTCTGAGCGAACGTCCCATCCGAAGCGGGCGCTGAAATACCGTAAAATGAGGCGAGATCGGCATTCACGAACGCCACCGGTGACGTCATCAAGTCCATGAAGCTCGCGCCGGCGAGGACGAAGTTCGCATACGTCACCAGCGTCTCGGTGCGGAGTGACTTGGCCACGAGCGGCGACCAGATCCCCGAGAACACAGTGTCTTTGGTGACTGTGTCCATGTTCTCGATGTCGAGCCACTGCTCGACGAAATCCGAGAGCCCATCGATGGCTTTGGGATCGGCGAGCAAGCGCGTCGCGGCCGCTTCGACCTGGTCCGCAGTCTGGAGTTGATCTGCCTCCGCATCCGCGGCGAGCGCGTCGTCTGGCACGGACCTCCACAGGTAAAATGCGAGCCGAGCCGCAACTTCCCATGAAGTCAGCGGAAGGCGAGCCGTGGCGGCGCCAGCACGGCCAAACTCGAACACGAACAGAAAGCGTGGAGAAGACAGCACCTCCGACAGAACGGCTTGCACCCCAGTCGGTGGGTCGAACGCGCTGCTCGTGTCGCGGTAGATCGCGAGCAACCGACTCGATTCTTCCCCGTCGAGCTGCCCGCGAAACGCGCGCTTGGCGAAATTTTCGATGACAGGCTGCAAGCATTCGTCGGTGGGAGCGCTGCCGCAATTGGCAGCCGCCAGAAACGTGTCCCGATGGCTCACGGCCAAACGCTCGGCGGCATCCCAGTATTGCCGCATGATCACGGCATTCACGGGCGCATAGCTGTTGCTGTTGAAGCCGACCACTTTCTCTTCGGACACGAAACCGTCCGCAGGGCGGCTCTGCTCGCCAAGCAGATCGCGCACCATATTGTTGTATTCCACGCGCGACACTCGGCGCAGCGGCGCGCGCCCGATGACCAAACTGCCTGGAACGCACGCGCTCGGGTTGCGGATCAGATCGACGCCCGGAGCGTCGTAAGCGGGCGGCGGCGACGTCCCTGCGCCAGCGAACCCAGCAGCGCCGGCGACAGGCGGCGCCCCGCCTTCGACCTGCCCAGCACCCGCGGCGCCTGCATCGCCTGCTCCCGCGCCCGTAGCACTCTCGCCGCCACTCGCGGCCCCGCCGTGCGCGCCACCCGCGCCGGGGCTCGGTGGCGAGCCCGTTTCGCGCGACGCCGGCGCACAGGCGCCTGCCACGAGCAGGGCAAAGGGCAGGAGCCCGGGTCGCCAAGGAAAGCGCATCTGCTGCTTCTTTTAGCAGGGAAACGCTCGACAAGCTCGAGTGCACCAAGGCCTGGGCACGAAGGCCGCAAACGAAAGCGCGCCGCGCATGTCCCGGAGGAACACACGCGGCGCGCCGACTTCGGCTGGGGCGACGGCTCAGGTTTCGCCGAGGTGATAGCCCTTCTCGCCGTGATCGCTGAGATCGAGCCCCGTCTCCTCATCCTCGAGCGGCGGGCGCAAGCCGATCACGGCCTTGATGGCGTACGCGAGCACGGTCGTCGCGATCACGCTCAGCGCGACGGTGAAGGCCATCGCCTTCAACTGCTCCATCCAGAGCGAGTTGCCGAGCAAGTCTTTGAGGTTCGTGTTGAGGTTTCCGTTCACGTCGGCGGTCGCGAAGATGCCGGTGAGTAGCGCGCCGAGCGTGCCGCCGATGCCATGCACGCCGAAGGTGTCGAGCGCATCGTCATAACCCAGCATCCCCTTTAGCTTGGTGCAGGCGTAGAACGGAACTGCACCGGCGAGCACGCCAATGATGACCGCACTCGTCGGCGAGACGAAACCGGCAGCCGGCGTGATGACGACGAGCCCACCGACGATTCCGGAACAGAAACCGAGCACCGTCGGCTTGCCGCGCGTTACCCACTCGAGCGCGGGCCAGGTGGCGCCGGCGATCGCCGCGGCCAGCGTGGTCGTCGTGAATGCGTTGGCTGCGATGCCGTCGGCAGCCACCGCGCTGCCCGCGTTGAAACCGTACCAGCCCACCCACAGCATTCCCGTGCCCACCATGGTCAGCACCAGACTGTGCGGCGCGAAGTTGTCGTGCCCGAAGCCCTTACGTTTGCCCAAGATGAGAGTCAGCGTAATGGCCGACCAACCGGAGCTCATATGCACCACCGTGCCACCGGCAAAGTCGATGGCTTTGATGGAGGCCTTGGCGTTCCAAACGCCGTTCATCATGCCGTCGACGCCCCACACCATGTGCGCGAGCGGGAAGTAGACGATCAACATCCACCCCAGCAAGAACAGCATCAGCGCGCCGTACTTCATGCGCTCGGCGATGGCGCCCACGATCAGCGCAGGCGTGATGATCGCGAACATGAGCTGGTACATCGCAAACACGTTCTGCGATACCCACGCGCCGTAGTCGGTGTTTGGAACCGAGTCGACGCCCTGGAACAGCGCATACTTCATGCTGCCGAGCACCGGACCGCCGGGCGCGAACGAGATGCTGTAGCCAAAGGCCCACCACAGAATCGTGACCATACCGGCGAGGCCAAGGCACTGGGCCATCACGCTCAGCACATTCTTTTGGCGCACGAGGCCGCCGTAGAAAAGCGCGAGCCCCGGCAAGGTCATGAACAACACGAGAGCCGAGCACACCATCATCCAGCCGTTGTGCCCGGGCCCCGCGCCGGAGATTTTGGAAGACGCCGGATCGACGCGCGCCCCGTTGTTCACGTACGCTTCTAGGTCGGCGAGACGCTTCTCGACGTCGCTCGCGACTGGCGGGGCAGCTGCGGCGGCAGGCGCTGCCGCGGGCACGGGTGCTTGCACCGCGGGGGCAGCGACAGGTTCCGGCGCGGCTGACGGAGCGACCGCAGCAGAGGGAGAGACCGCCGCGG
>JAEUAF010000481.1 GCA_019695485.1 Sorangium sp. | reverse complement strand
GAGGCCAACACTCCGCCGAAGTCTCCCGGCCTGCTCAGCGTGCTGTCGTTGCCCATCATCGCGCTCGCCACCAACGAGCCCGAGCTGATGCCAGCGCCCGCTGACAAGAAGGAAGGCGGGCGCACGCTGGTCACGCTATTCAGCGTGCTGTTCGCCTTGGGGTTGTTCATCGCCCTGCCGCAAGCCGTGGCGTTCGGCGTGAGCTCGCTCTTCAAGTGGAACCTCGATGTGCGAAGCCCCGGCTTCCAAGCGCTGACCGGCGCCGCCAAGATGGTGATCATCGTCGGCTACATGCTGGCGATTCGGCGCATCCCGGAAATCTATCGCGTTTTTCAGTATCACGGCGCCGAACACAAATCGATTCACGCCTATGAGTCGGCGCAGGGCCTCAGCGTCGACAACGCGCGTAGCAAGACGACCTTGCACCCGCGCTGCGGCACGACCTTCATCGTCATGGTCGCGTTGGTCTCGATCTTCGTGTTTAGCGCGCTGGGCCCGTTCTTGCCGCGCTTCGGCTTCTCGACGGGCGTCGACAATATTCTGTTCTTCTTCCTGAAGCTGCCGTTCTTGCCGCTGATCGCCGCGGTCACCTTCGAGCTGCAACGCGTGCTGGCGCGCTTCGCAACCAAGGGGCCGCTCAGCCTGTTGCTCTGGCCCGGCTTCTTGGTGCAAAAGATCACGACCATCGAGCCCGAGGATTCGCAGCTCGAGGTGGCCCTCGGCGCTCTCGCCGTCACGCTGGCCTACGAGCAAGGCCACGCCCGCGAATCAAGCGCTGAACGCCGCTATCCGAATTACGCGGAGCTCCTCTCCCGCGCTGCCCCCGCAAGCTGAAAGATGCTGCCCCGCGAAAAGCTGAAGTCCCTCGTGCGTCGTCACGAGGAGGTGGAACGACTGCTCTGTGATCCGGCCGTGCTGTCGGACATGAAGCGAATGAACTCCCTGAACCGCGAGCGTACCCAGCTCGTGCCCCTCGTCGAGGCCGTGCATCGCCTGGAGGACGTCGAGCGGCGCATCCGGGAAGACGAGGAGGCGCTGGACGATCCCGAGCTCGGTCCGCTGGCGCGTGAAGAGTTGCCGGAGCTCCAGAGCGAGCGCGAAGGCCTCGAGAAGGAGCTGCGCCTGCTGCTCTTGCCGAAGGATCCGAACGACGACAAGAACACCATCCTCGAGATTCGCGCCGGCACCGGCGGCGAAGAGGCAGCGCTGTTCGCCGCCGACCTCTTCCGGATGTACTCGCGCTACGCCGAAAAGCGCGGCTGGCGCGTCGAGCTGATGACCATGAGCGAGGCCTCTGCGGGCGGGTTGAAGGAGGTCATCGCTCTCGTCACGGGCCAGCGCGTTTACTCCAGCCTGAAGCACGAGAGCGGCGTCCACCGCGTGCAGCGCGTGCCAGCGACGGAGGCGCAGGGGCGCATTCACACCTCGACCGCCACCGTTGCCGTGCTTCCCGAAGCCGAGGACGTCGACCTGGTGATCGACGAGAAGGAACTGAAGATCGACATCGCGGCCTCCGGCGGCCCTGGCGGCCAGGGCGTGAATACGACCAACAGCGCCGTACAAATCACGCACCTTCCGACCGGGATGATCGTCAAGTGCCAGGACGAGCGCAGTCAGCTGAAGAACAAAGCCAAGGCGCTCAAGGTCTTGCGGAGCCGGCTGCTCGACATCGAACGCGAGAAGCAGGCCGACCAGGTGCGCGATGAACGGCGCGGCATGGTGAAGGGCGGTGACCGCTCCGAGAAGATCCGCACCTACAATTTCCCGCAGAACCGCCTGACCGATCACCGCATTGGCCTCACGCTCTACGAGCTCGATCGCGTGGTGGAGGGGGATCTCGATCAGTTGGTGGCCGCGCTCGGTTCGTGGCACCAGGCGCAAGAGCTGCAACATCAAGACGGGAGCGGACTCGGCGCGGGGGCTCTGTGAGCGAAGTCGTCGTCGAGAACGACGCGCTGTTCTGCGCGCTAGTCCTGGCGCCGACTGCGTTCTCTCGAAACCGCTTCTTCCGCCTGTTCGAGGATCCCGAACGCCGGCGCCTGCGTCGGCGCGCGGCGCGCGTGCGCGGCATCATTCGACAGCTCGTGCACCCCGAGCGCGGTACGTCCGAGATCGTGGGCGAGCGCGTAATGGAGGATGGGCGCGTGCTCTTGCGCTACACGGTCGCGGAAATGGGCTATCTGCGCACGGCTTCGCTGTCTCGGCTCGAGGCCTCGGTGCTGCGCTATGCGCTGTCCCGAGCCGGCGTCGCCGAGGTTCCAGCGGATGACAAGAAGAGCGTCGAGGAAGCGCTGGCCAGGCTCGGCCGCGGATTGGGACTCACGCTCGAGGACGAGCGCGGCGCGTAGCCCAAGACCTCTTCCAGCAGCGAAGTGATTAGCCGCGGTGCGCTCGAACCGCGCATGAACTCGGGATCGACGCGCGGCGCGATTTCGCGCGTGCGGACCGAGGCGTACCAATGCACGACGCGCGTCTGCTCGCTCACGACCTCGGCTAGCGTCGCCTTCGAATCGCTGCGGAACCAGTGCTCGCTGATTTCCGGCGCGAGCGGGTAAAAGACTTCGGGCGCATGCACGACGTAGTCAGGCTCGGCGCGCGCCGAGAGCGCGTTCTGGAGCAGCGACGTGCCGAGTGCGTAGCGCTTCACGGCTCGCTTCTCGGGCAGCGCCAGCATGCGCTCACAGAGCTCTGCGAGCAGAGGATGATCGGCGCGCGCCCCGATCACGGCGTTGTTGACGCAGGTCGCATAGTGGCGCTCGATGCGACGAAACGCTGTCACACCAGACGCCGAGCGCCGCGCCAAGTCGCGCAGCGCGGAGCGCAGGTACGCGCCGCCCCAAGCCAGCGGGTTCCTGCGCTCTTCTAGGCTGGCCGGGAACGCGATGCGTTCAGCGCCGCAAAAGAATCCCGTCTCGGCGCGCAGCGCTCCAAGATCTCGACAGGTCACGGTGTCGAAATCGAGATAGACGCCGCCCTCGCGGCGCAACAACGCGAGGCGCAGCACGTTGCTCCGCGCGGCCGGGGCGAGCAACATCCGATACCGATCGACCAGGCGGGGTCCCGCCGCCGCCTCAATCAGGGCCTCCGCATCGAGGCGGCGAGTCTCGACGTTGGCGATGCGCTCGAGCGCGCGGAAGTGGCGCTGCTGTCCGAGTTCGTCGCTGTGATGAACGATGAGCTGCTCGAAGCCCCCGCGCCTCGCCGCGCTCGCCACGGCTGCAAAGTTTAGCCAAGGGAAGTCGTCGCCGATCCAAATGAAGTGCGCGCGGGCGGGAATCATGAGCGCTCCAAGAGGGCGTCGACGCTCGATACGAAATCGCCGCGCGCCCAATCGAGCAGCCGCACGGTCTCACGCAGAGCCAACGGATTTCGCATGTCGGCCGGATGAATCGCGATACGCAGCGGTAGCGCGCGCAGCACGTCGCGAGCCAGCCGTACGTAGGCGGTGCTGCACATCAGACGCAGGCGCGAGCGCGTCGCAAAATTCAGCACCCCCGAGACGCGCCGCTCGCCGGACACCGGGTCGCTGACGCCAAAGTGATCTTCCGTATAGCGAATGCCACGACTCGCGAGCTCGGGCAGCAGCCGCTTGGGAAACACCCAGGCCGGAGGCACGAAGCCGCGTAGGGGAAGCCCCAACTCCGCGAACATGCCGAGCCCGAGATCCAAGCGCGCTGCTGCTTCCAACGTCGACAGCTCACCGAACTCGGCCTCGCCCGCCGAGGCCACCGACTGCCGAAACCAGACGCCGAATCCGCGCGGGCGCGTCGAAGCGCTGGCAAACGCGCCCGACGCGCGAACGTCGGCGCTCGAATGGTACAAGCCGTGCAGAAAGAGCTCCGAGCCCTGTGCGGCGAGCTCACGCACGCGACGAACGAACGCCGGGGCCTCCGTGAGCGGTGCGTGCCCGTGATGATTGGGCACTACCAACAAGGCTGGCCTCACGCCGCGCGCGCGACAGAGCGCGACCGCGTGCTCGACCTCCATGTCGAAGGCCGGGGAAACGTCGTGAATCGATACGTGGATAGGCATGGTAAAACCTCTGGCTTACGCCGCCGCCAACAGCTCTCCGTACAGGCCGAGCAATGCGCCAAAGTGCTGCTCGACCGAGACCACCTGCGTCGCGGCCTCGCGCACGCGACTCGCCAACTGCGCCGGGTTGCGCGCGAAGAGGCGCGCCATAGCGGCCGCCAGTGCAGCGGGATCGTCGGCCGCGTAGCGCTCGGAACAGCTCGCCGGCGCGTGTTCCGAGGCCGCTCCGGCCGCTGTGGCGACCACCGGCGTCGCGCACGCGATGGCCTCCGCGACCACGAGGCCAAAGGTTTCGAAGGGGCCTGCGTGCACCAACAGGTCTGCGCTGCCGAGCGCGCAGGCAAGACGCGAGCGGTCGCGCTCGAATCCCAGGAAGATCACGTCGGGGATGTCGCGTGCCTGCGCCTCGAGCCGAGCGCGCTCGGGCCCGTCACCCAGCACCAACAGGACCGCCTCGCGCTCGGCGCGGAAGCGTCGGAAGCCCTCGAGCGCCACGTCGACGCGCTTCTCTCGCGCCAGTCGGCCCACGCTCACCAATAACGGCACATCGCGCTCGCCCAGGAAGCGCGCGCGGAATGCTGCGTCCCGAGCTTCCGGGCGGAACACGCGCTTGTCGACCCCGAACGGCAGCTCGGTAACCCGCGGCACACCGTGAAACCTCAGCTTGCGCGCCTGCCAGGCGCTCGCCACCAAGGTCGTCGAGCAGCGATTGGCGATATTGCGAACCCAAGCCCAGAGCGGCTCACTCAACAGTTCGGCGGTGCGCTCGGAGCTCCGCCGCCGCAACGTCGGGAACAGGTAGGTGTCGATGAAATCGGAGTGCCAAACCAACGTGCGTACCCGAAAGGACTCGCGTGCGACCGAAAGCGCGCCGAGCGCCGCCAATTGCGGGGAGTGAATCTCGAGCACGTCGGGGAGCTCCCGCTGCACGCGCCGCCGGACCGCGCCGAGCCGCGCAAACAGGTGATAGGTCGGATCGTAGGGCAGCGCCGGCCCTTTGAAGCGCACGAGCTGCGAGCGACATGCGCTGCCCTGCTCCAAAGTCGACTCTTCGTCGCGCGGTCCGGGCGCCAGCACGCGATGTTCCGCGCCGAGCAGCGGCATCATTCGCGCCTTTTCGCTCAGATAGGAGCGAACGCCACCACCACGCTCCGACCAGAACTCGGTGACGTCGACGATCTTCATGACTCAGGGACTCCTGTCTTTAGACTGCTCAATGCGCTTGGTCGCGCTCAGCACCGACTTGTTTCCAAAACACCCCGCGAGCGCCACCTTCGAAACGAGCTCGGCGCAGCGTCGATGCCCTGCGAATGCAGGAAGCGTGCAACCGGTGTTTTCTGGGTGAGGAAGCGCTCACGACAGCTGCTTTCGAGAGGGCGTAGAGAGAGCGTCACCGAGAAGAACCCTTGCTGTGACCTCGTTCACCGCGTCGACATCGGCGTGCGATATCGGAGTGAATCCCCGGCACACCGTGAAATGCACACCCCCACTTTGGCCACAACTGCGAGCGCTAGAGTGACTCGGCCACGCTGCGAGCAGCAGACACGAAGCGCAACGGCGCGCCATTGGCAGCCGTTCTCTGCGTTGGCCGAACACTTGCTTAGAGCCGCGGGTGGCACCCTCGGATCAGCCGGGAAAGAGAGCCACGGAGTTAGCATGTCATCCTCGATTCTTCCGACGCATGCCCGAGCACTTCGCCCGGAACTGCCGCAGCACATCGGCATCATCAACGACTACTTGCGCATCCCGTACGCGAACGGCTCCTCCTTCGCGTCACAGTTTCTGTACCGAGAGTTCACGCGTCGCGGCCATCGCGTGACCGTGATGGGCCCGCACGCTCCAGGCGCAGAAATGGCTGATTTGCCGAAGCAAAGCTTGCCGTTCGGCTCGTTGCCGCTGCACAACCACCCAGGGCTTTTTCTGGCGCTGCCGTCGCCAGATGCCCTTGCTCAGGCGCTCGCCGCAAAGCTCGATCTGGTCTTGGCGCAAACGGGCTCTGGACTGCTCGAGCTCGGCGTGTGGCTGCGCGCGAGCGCGGGCGTGCCACTTTTGTGTGTGAATACCATTCACATGCCGAGCGTTTACAACGTGCTCTTGCCGGACGCGCTGCACGCTCAGCGCAAAGTGACGGACTTCTTCGACAATGACGTGATTCCGCGCATCGAGCGCAGCACGGCGCGCGCCTACAATCTGAGCGACGGACTGGTGGTCCTCTCGGCGGGTCTCGAGCGATATTGGCGCGAGCGCGGCGTGACCGTGCCCATTCATGTGATTCCGCGCTCGGTACAGCCGGCGCTGTTGGAGGGCGGCGGCGCCGATCCTTTCCCGCGTGAAGCCAGGCGCGGCAGCCGGCTCCTGTGCGTATGCCGCCACACGCGAGAAAAGAACGTCGAACGCCTGATCCGACTGTTCGCTCGCGAGATTCTGCCTCACGCTCCGGACGCTTCGCTGACCTTGGTCGGCGACGGCCCGGATCACGACGCCTTCGTGGCGCTGGCGCGAAGTCTGGGTGTCGCCGAACGCGTGCATTTTCCCGGCGAATACCCGGTGGGTCAGGTGTCGCGCTTCTATCGCCACGCGGACGTGTTCGTCTATGCCTCACTTTCGGAGACCTACGGACAGGTCGTGAGCGAAGCGCTCTGGTGCGGTCTGCCGGTGATCGCCTTCGAGGATGTGATGGGCGTCTCTCAGCAGATCGATCCCGGTAAGAACGGTGCGCTGATTGCGCCCGGCCCCGACGAGGCCCGCGCCGATCAGCGCTTTGCCGCGGAGACCCTGGCGCTGCTCCAGAATCCGAACGCACGCCGCGCGCTCGGAGAACAGGCCGCGCGTCTTGCGCACGAGCGCTCCGACCCCGATCTCTGCATCATGCGCTACTACGCGGCGTTCCTGGAGGCGCGCACGCATTGCGCAGCAAGCTGGCGCCCGGCGGGCGTTTCGACGCGCGCGCTAAACCTCGTGCGCTGGGCGGGCGTGCACGCGCTGCTGTCAGGCTTGAGCCATCTACGCCCGCCGGCAGTCCTGAATCGTCACGGCCGGCGTCAACCCGGCTGGGAGGAGCCGCTCGAAACGCTCGCCCCAGAAGCCGCTAGCCCGAGTCTCAAGGCGGACGCCTTCGACGACCTCGCAGAGCTCGAAACCCAGGCCTCGGCGGCATGAGCGCGCACGATCCAGCGCGGCCGGCTCGGCTCTGCATGGACGCGGTGCTTCCGCTCACGGCGCGCGACCTCGAGCGCGCAGAACTGCTGTTCGAATCGCTCAGCGAGCACTTCTCGGGGCTCGGAACACTATGGGTGGTGTGTCCAGAGCGCGACCGGCGAACGCTGGAAAGCGCGCTGGCGAGCGGACCACTCGGAGGCTCGATCCGTGTCGAGAGCGAGACCGAAGTCGTGCCCGAGTTGGCCTTCGCGCCATTCTTGAAGGGCTGGTACCGCCAACAGCTCATCAAACTCGCGATCCACGAGCGCGTCCAAAGCGACTTTTACCTCACGCTCGACGCGGACGTGGTCTGCACACGACCCCTCGGCCCGGAGCTCCTCACTCCCGACGGGCGCGGCGTGTGTCACATCGTCGACGCGGATCTCCACCCCGACTGGTACGCGGGTTCTGCCGCTACCCTCGGCTTGCCGCTGACCCGGCGCGTCTCGCACAACGTGACACCCGCGGTGTTGAGTCGCCACGCCGTGGGCGAGCTTTCTCGGTACTTGGACGGGCGTGTCAACGAGCAGCGCTTTTCTTCGGGATTGCGCGGCATCAGCCAACGCCTCCTGCTCGCACGCGCGCGCGCTTCGGAAGAGCGCTTACAGAGCTATCGCTTGCTGTTGGCGGCGTCAGCGCCATGGACGGAATATGCGCTCTACTACACGTTTCTCGAGGCCATGGGCCGCTACGACGCGTTTCACGTGACCACGCCGTACTGTCTCTACGACCTCTCGCACAGCATTTGGCGCGACCAAGCGCGCGCATTCAAGAGGCTCGACCTGAGCGCTGCCTTCGCCGGCGCGGGACCCCCTTGGTTCCTCGTGGTCCAATCCAACACGCGCATCCCCCCGAGCGAGGTGCGCAAGAAGTTGGGGAATTTCGTGCACCATGTCTGACTCTGCAAACCTTAGCGTCCTCGCGCGCCCGGCCTTCACGAATCGCCTAGAAAATCCGTACAACGCGGCTCTCTACACAGAGCTTAGCGCCCGCGGGGTCAGCGTCAGCGAATACAGTCTGTGGCGCGCCTTCCGCGGTCGCTACGACATCTGCCACGTCCACTGGCCGGAATCGACCTTCAACGCCTCGCTGCCCGAGGCCTTGCTGACCACGCAGAGCTTGCTCCGCGCGCTCGACTGGATGCGCGCGCGCGGCACGCGCGTGATCTGGACGGCCCACAATCTGCGCGCTCACGAGCGCCGCTTCGAGCGCGCGGAGTCGCGGTTCTTCAATGCGTTCGCCAAACGCGTCGACGGCTTGATCTCGCTTTCCGAAGTAGCACTCGCCCCGCTCTACGAGCGCTTCCCGGAATTCGCTGCGCGACCGTCGTTCGTGATTCCGCACCCCCACTACCGCGCCGAATATCCCGACGGGGTCACGCGTTCGCAGGCGCGCGCCCAGTTGGGGCTCCCTCAAGACTGCGCGCTAGTCCTATTTTTCGGCAGAATCCTGGGCTACAAGAACGTCCCAAAGCTCATCGAGGTGGTGCGCCGTCTGCCGCGGCTCAGCGACGGTCGCGAAGTGGTTTTGCTGATCGCGGGTAAGCCGCACGACCGCACGACTGAGACGCTGATCCGACACGCGGCCGCAGCCGAGCCGCGCATCCGCGCGCGCTTGTCGCACATTCCGCAGCACGAAACGCAGCACTACTTCCGAGCGGCAAACCTGGTGGCGTTGCCGTACCGCGACATCCTGAACTCGGGCTCCGCGATCCTCGCGCTCAGCTTCGATCGGCCGGTGCTCTTACCGCGCAAGGGGGCGGCCAGCGAACTCGATCGGCAAATCGCGGGCGATTGGGTGCAGCTTTACGACGACTTCGACGAGCGGGTGCTCGAACTCGGGCTGCTACGCGCGCTCGGCTTACCCAGTGTGACAGACGGACGCCACCTGAGCGCGCTCGATCCCGGCGCCGCCGCACAGGCTACCCTCGAGGCGTATCGAGCGCTCGGCAGCTTGCAATCCTGCCCCGGCCGTACAGAGCCCCAGCGTTCGTCAGCGCGACCGCTTGCCGCTCGGCGGCGAGCAGCCCACGGCTTGGCTCCAAGGCTCGAGACGTGAGCGTTTCCACTCGAGGCACCGAAAGTAAAACCGCCATGCTC
>JAEUAF010000319.1 GCA_019695485.1 Sorangium sp. | reverse complement strand
ACCGTGCCGGACGCGCAAGACAAGTGCCCGGATCAACCGGAAGACCAAGACGGCTTCGAGGATCGAGACGGCTGCCCGGATCCGGACAACGACAAGGACGGCATCTTGGACGAGCAGGACGAATGCGTCGACGAGCCCGAGACCGTGAACGGATTCCAGGATGAAGATGGTTGCCCCGACGAAGCGGAAGCGCCCAAAAAGAAGAAGTGAGTCGGTGATGGCAAGGCGAGCGCTCGGGCCGTTCCTGGCCGTGGCGCTCGCCTGCGCCTGTGCCCCGGGCGGCGGCAAAGGCTCGGCGCACGCGCTCGGCGATCACCCGCTGATCGGCGCCGCTGCACCGGCGCTCGATATCCCGGCGCTGAAAGGTAAGGCCCGCGTGGCTCTCGCGAGTCACGCCGGCCAGGTCGTGATCGTGGACTTCTGGGCGACCTGGTGTGAACCGTGTCGCCAGTCCTTCCCGGCCTACCAAAAGCTGGTCGACGAGTTCGGTGGCAAGCTCAGCGTGCTCGCGGTGAGTGTCGACGAGAGTCCGGAGGGGATCCCGGCTTTCGTCGCTGCTACTGGCGCCAAGTTCCCAGTCGGCTGGGACGAGGGCCAGGTCGCCGCGCAGAGCTACAAACCACCGAAGATGCCGACCAGCTTTATCTTGGACGGCAGCGGCATCGTGCGCTTCGTCCACGCCGGCTTCTCGCATGGCGACGAAGTCGAGCTGCGCCAGGAAGTGCGCTCGCTCTTCTAGGTCGTGCTGCTCGGCGCCGCGCCGAGGGCCGCCGTTACGGAGCAGTGGCAGCGGGAAGCTGCGCGCCCTCGCATCTGCGGCTGCAGCAGCCTCCGCAGGCGTCGGCGCTCGCTCCAGACGAGGCTCAGAATGGCCACGCCGCCCGTGCCCAGCACGAAGGGTCGCAGCCAGGGCGCGAGGAGTGATGCGCTCCCCGCGCCGAGGCCCAGCGCCGACAGCAACGCCGCGACGCACAACGGACACTTGGGCACGAGCGCCGCCGCCAGCAGCGACGTGAACGACGCGAGAGCGCGCGCCGCGCCCCCCCGCTGAGTCGTCCGACTACACGGCAGTTCGGTAGTTGTCATGGTGACGCACCCAGGCCATGCGATGGGGGAGGTCTGCTTCGTCGCGCCCCTTGGGCACGAGGTCGAGATAGTTGTAGGCGGTATTCAAGAGGTCGAGCCCCCGCCCGAACGTCGAATAAGTGTGGAAGATAGCGCCCGCTTCATCGCGATAAAAGACGCTAATTCCCGGCATTTCCGTAGCGGGGCCCGGCTTCGGCGCGTAGTTGTAGCTGGCCCCCTCAGCGCGATTCGGGTCGAACGACACTTGGTAGTCGAAGTTGAAATCGGAGTCGCTCGAGGACACCCATTTGAAAGACCAGCCGAGCCGCTTTTGAAACGCAACGAGCTTTTCTCGAGAGGCGCGCGAGATCGCAAGCAGCGTGACATCACGCTGCTCGAGGTGGACGGTGATGCCGTTGAAGTTGTCGGCCCAGAACGAACAGCCTGTGCAGCCGGCCGTTGAATCTGGCCCAAACATGAAGTGATAGACGATCAGTTGCGAACGCCCCCCGAACAAGTCGGCGAGCGTTTCCTTGCCGGCGGGTCCCTCGAACACATACGATTTTTCGACGCGCTCCCAGGGCAGGTCTCGGCGTGCCTCGCTGAGGGCGTCTCGCGCTCGCGTAAACTCCTTCTCTTTTGCGAGCAGGACCTGGCGTGCCCGCAGCCACTCCGCTGCACCAACGACTTTCGAATTTTTCATGACTGAATCAGCCTTTCCGCGCGCGCTTCCGGCGCGCTCGATGAGTCATTCGTAACGCGCCGCGACTCGGGGCCGGGAGTAACAATCTCGCCGCGATTGGCCGCGCGACCCCCGAGGCTGGTTGGTGACGCCGGCTCGGCCACTTTGCCCGGGTCGGCGCGGCGCTGAGGCGCGGCGCAACCGACCGAACGAGCGTGCGCTGACGCGCGGCTTCGACCCGTCCCGCGCCGGCCGTAGTACGCTGAACCTCATGGACGCTCCGTTGCGCGCCGCGGCCCGAGCGCTCGCCACCTTCGACCCGCTCGCGGCATTGAAGAGCGTCGCGTTGCGCGATGACCCGGATGCTCTCGCCTTGCGTGGCGTGGCCCTCGCGCAGCTCGGGGATTTCGAGGTCGCGCGCAAGCTCTTGGCCCGCGCCGCGCGCGCGTTCGGAGATCGAGCGCCTGCGGCTCGGGCGCGCTGCGTGGTGGCGGAGGCAGAAGTGGCGCTCGCAAGCCGCGATCTGGTCGCTGCGGGGCGCGCGCTCGACGCGGCCGTCCGCGTGCTCGACGCGAGCGGCGACCTCGAAAATGCCAGGTTTGCGCGCTTGCAGGGGGTCCGCCGCTGGCTGCTGCTCGGACAGCTCCGTGACGCCGACGCAGCCCTCGCAGCCCTCGACTTCGAAGGGGCGTCTGCGCGAATCGTGGCCTCTGCGGAGCTTCTGCGGGCGGACATTGCGATGCGCTCGCTGCATGCGCGGGACGCTCGCGCGGCGCTCGAACGCGCCTTTGCCGCGGCCCGGCGCGCTGGGCTGCCGCCGCTGTTGGCCGAAGTGACGCGGGCCGCGCGCGGGCTGGAGGCGCCAGCCGCGCGCTTGCTGCGCGCCGGCAAACTCGCACCGATCACGCTGGCGTCTGCCGAGGCGGTCTTGGCTTCGTCGGATTTGGTGGTCAATGCGTGTCAGCGCGAGATCTGCCTGTGCCAAGATCGAGTGAGGTTGTTAACGCGCCCGGTGCTGTTCGCGCTCGCTCAGACATTGGCCGAATCGCTGCCCGGCGCCGCCTCGCGGGAGGCGCTGATCCAGCGTGCTTTCGGGGCGGCGAAGAGCAATGAGTCGTTGCGTGCGCGGCTGCGCGTGGAGCTTGGACGCCTGCGGCGATTGCTTCGCGGCCTGGCGGAGCTTCGGGCCACCGAGGGCGGCTTCTTGCTCGTGCCTCGCGCTCGGGCAAAGGTTTCCGTGCTGCTACCGCCGACCGACGAAGCGACGAGCGCGCTCTTCGCATTGCTGAGTAGCGGCGAGTCGTGGTCCACGTCGGGGTTAGCGGCCGCGCTCGGATGCAGCCAGCGCGCCGTCCAACGGGCCTTGGCGGCCCTGCAAAGCGACGGGCGTGTCGAGGCGACCGGCCGCGGGCGCTCGCGGCGCTGGGTGGCGCGCCCGAGCAGCGATTTCGCGACGACAATGTTACTCGTCGCCGCTCATCCCCAGGTGTAGGAAACGATTCATGCCGCGAAAAGCTGCAAACCCGAGCCCCCAGCCTGCCGAGATCGTCCGCGAGTACGGCCCGTTTCGCGCGGGTGAGCACGTGAGCGGCGTCACCTTCGACGGCGAGTCGGTGTGGTTTGCCGCGACCGACCATCTGCAAGCGTTCGACCCGGTGAGCGGGACCGCGGGTCGCACCCTGCCTGTAGCCGCGGACGCGGGGACGGCCTTCGATGGCCGCTATTTCTATCAAATCGCGGGTAAGCGCATTCAGAAGATCGATCCCCATACAGGGCAAGTCGTCGAAAGCGTGGCGGCACCTGGCAACGGCGGTGACTCAGGCCTCGCCTGGGCCGAGGGCACGCTCTGGGTCGCGAACTACGCCGCGCGCAAGATCCGTCAGATCGATCCCGAGACGGGCCACGTGTTGCGCAGCGTCGATTCGCCGCGTTGCGTGACCGGCGTCACCTTTACCGACGGTGAGCTCTGGCACGGCACTTGGGAGGGCGGCGAGAGCGATTTACGGCGCATCGATCCCGAAACCGGTGAAGTGCTCGAGCAGCTCACGATGCCGAGTGGGACTCACGTGAGTGGTCTCGAGGCGGGGCGTGAGGTGTTCTATTGCGGCGGCGGAACGAGCGGCAAAGTGCGGGCGGTGCGGCGTCCCAAGCACTGATCGGCGATCACCGATGTGGGTGGCCATCGCACTCAGCGCTGCTCGATCACGCGAGACGCGCGCTGAACGGCGCTGAACGCTCGTGAGCAAAAGGCGCACTCGTTCGCCCATGCTGCGACCGAAATGCGGAGAGCATGCTCCTCTTTCTTGCCGGGGCGCCGTCTGTTCAGCATTATCGTTTGAAACGAACGCGAAGCTTCCGATGCAGCGACTCCTCCGAACCGCCCTGTTGACCGCCCTTGTCTCGATTTCCCTCTCGGCGCCGGCGCGCCCCAAAATCGACGGGGTGAGCGAGCGCTTGAAGACCGGGGCGGACTTCCGCGTACGCGTTCAGGCCGCCCTCGAGCTCGGCAAAAGCGGCGATACGCACGCCGTGCCCGCGCTGGTGTCGGCGCTCGACGACGAGAATGCGTCGGTGCGGGCGGCCGCGGCCGCGGCGCTCGGGAAGCTTGGCGACAAGCGTGGTCGCGCGCCGCTCGAGGAGCACGCGAACGATGCGTCAGTCGCCGTGCGCAGCGAAGTGCGCGGCGCCCTCGCCAAGTTGTCGCAAGGCTCGAGCGACGACGCTGAGCCAAGGAAGATAGTGGTTCGGCTCGGCGGGGTGCACAACGGAACGCGCGTCCGCTCTGAAGCGGTTGAGCACGAGGTGCTCTCCGAATCGCGTCGCAAGCTCGGTGAGTTCCCCGGCATCGATGTGGTCGCTCACGAAACCTCGACCTCGAACAGCAAGCCAGAGGCGATGGTCATGGTCACGCCCAGCATCCAAAAGCTGTCTGCTTCTCGGGACGGGGACTCGATCGTGTACCAAGCCAAGGTCGAGTACATTCTGCAGACGTTACCCGACGAAACGATTATGGCGCGCCTTTCGGGTAGCGCGAGCGCCGCGGCCACTGAGCGTGAAGCCGGCGATCGCGTGGCGATTGCTCGCCTGCGTCACGAGGTGCTCTCGGCGGCGATTCAGAGTGCACTGACGCACGCGCCGAGCGCGCTGGTCGCCGCAGCGCGTCTGTAGGCGAACGTCGGCTTTCGTCTCTAGTCCGCGCTCGGCTCGCAGGTTGTTCCCGAATGCTTGCAGTGCGGACGTGACGGAATGCCCAACAACTGAGGTCTTTCGTGGCTTTGCACTCAAGTATTGGCTGAAATCGGCCGTTCTCTAGGGCGAGGCGTTCGAGCCCTGCCTGCTGAGAATTGGTCATGACTGCCGAGGCGCGAAGCTACCCCGAGCTCAACGAGACCGCCGACGATCTGTGGGCGGACAACGGGGACAAGCCGACCGGGCCCCCGCCCGCCGCGCGCCCCGCGGCGCCCGTGACTCGCGCGGGCAGTACGAACGCCGGGCGCTACAGCGCCGGCGCTGTCATCGCCGGCAAGTACCAGCTCGTGGAGGTGTTGGGCGAGGGAGGCATGGGCTCGGTTTGGCTCGCCAGGAATCGCACGCTGGACGTCGATGTCGCGCTCAAGTTGATGCGCTCCGAGCTCGCCGAGGACGTGGAGGGGATCGCCGAGCGCATGCTGCAGGAGGCGCGCGCTGCGGCATGTATCGGTCACCCCGCCATCATTCAGGTCTTCGACTTCGGTTTTGCCGAGCACGGCGATCCGTTCATCGCCATGGAGCTCTTGCGTGGCGAGAGCCTGGCGCATGCGTTGCGTCGGCGCAGCCGCGTGTTGCCGACCCGCGCGGCGCAGACCTTGTTGCCAATCATCGATGCCTTGGGTGCCGCCCACGCGCGCGGCATCGTGCATCGCGATCTGAAGCCGGAAAATATCTTCCTCGCGCGCCCGGCGGGCCACCGCTTACAGCCCAAAGTGCTCGATTTCGGGATTGCCAAGCTCGAGCAGCGCGCGGCCGAGCGCCTGACCCGCGATTGCGCCGTGATCGGCAGCCCGGCGTACATGTCGCCCGAGCAGCTGCGCGGCGATCGCGACGTCGATGCACGGGCGGATGTCTGGGCGCTCTGCGTCGTACTCTACCAGATGATCACGGGACGCCGGCCGTTCGAGGGCGACGGCTACCAGGCGGCGATCTGGTGGAACGTGCTGAACGCCGAGCCGCGCCCGATCGCCGAGCACGGGCTCGACGAACCGGAGCTCTGGAAGATCCTCGAGCTCGGCTTCGCCAAGGAAGCAGCGGGGCGCTATCCCGACATGCGCGCGCTCGGGCGCACGCTGGCGGAGTGGCTCGTCGCGCGCGGGGTTCAGCAGGATATCTGTGATGCTTCGCTGCGCGCCTGGATTGACCCGGTCGACGCCGAGGCCGCCCGGCTCCACTCGTTCTTTCCCTCTCAAGACCCGGGCCCAGAAGAGCCTGCCAAGATCGTGGTCGACCCGCTCGGGCAGGTGCTCGAAGAGGCTCTGGCGAGCAGCGGCACGCGACCCATTCAGCCTGCCGCGCGGTCCTTGCGGGCTCGTTTCGGCGCTTCGGATCGCGGGCTGCTTTGGCTGACCGCGCTCGGGGCGCTGCTCGCGTTCGTCGGCGCTGCCGGGTTTGCTGCGTGGACTTCCGACCAGAGTGAGGCGAACGAGCCTGCGCCCGCGGTCGAACGCCATCGTCACGTCAGCACGAACCTCGCGAGCCCTGCGCCCCGCGCGCCCGATCGCGCGCTGCCCCCCGAACCCGC
>JAEUAF010000314.1 GCA_019695485.1 Sorangium sp. | reverse complement strand
GCCGCCCGTGTCGGGCATTTCTCCCTCCGCGGCGTTTCCCCCGATCGTGCACCGCGAGCTCGAAAACGGCCTCAACCTTCGCATCGTCGAGCGCCACCTCCACCCGATCGTGGAGCTACGTCTGGTGGTGCGCTCAGGCAGCGCGAGCGATGCGGAGCATCCGGGGCTCGCCGCCGTCGCAGGTGAGCTGCTCAAGGCGGGCGGTGCCGGCGGTATGAGCCCGCAAAAGCTCGTGCAACGCGCAGATGCGCTCGGTGCCGATCTCGACGTGACCACCGATCGCGATTCAACGCGCATTTCGCTGGGCGTGACGAGCGGGGACTTCGACCAAGCGCTGGATCTGATCTCGGCGGTGACGCTCCGGCCCGCGTTCTCCCCCGTCGAATTCGGCAAGCTACGCACCCGCGAGATCGAGCGCGTGAAGAGCGCTGCGCGCGGCAGCGCCGCCTGGGCCGCGTCGATGATTCTGTATCGCGAGCTGTTCGAGATCCCGACCTCGGTACACCCCTACTCACGCTTCGACGCCATGCCAGCAGAGCTCGAGAAGTTGACGCTCGAAGGCTGTCGCGGCTGGCATAAGGCGAATTTCATCCCCTCCAACGCGACGCTGGTCGTGGTGGGTGACGTCACGCCGGACGCCGTCGAGGCCGCCGCGAAGAAGTGGTTCGGCACGTGGAAGGGACCAAGCGCGCCCTCGGTGACCATCAGTCAGCCGTTCCCCCCGAAAGAACAAGAAGTCTTCGTGGTGGATCGGCCGGGCAGCGCACAGAGCCAGATCTATGTCGGCATGCTGGGGATCGAGCGTGCGAATCCGGACTATCCGGCGCTCGCCGCAGCCAATCAAATCCTGGGTGGCGGGGTCTCGAGCCGGCTCTTCCTCGACGTGCGGGAAAAGCGTTCGCTCGCCTACAGCACTGGCTCATCGGTCGGCGACGTCGCCCACGGGCCAGGCGCAATGACGCTCTCAGCCGGCACCCAAACCGCAAAGACGGCGGACGCGGTAGCCGCGCTGCTCGACAACCTTCACGCCATCGCCAACCACTCCCCGACTGAAGCGGAGCTCGGGAGCGCGGTGCGCTTCATGACCGACAGCTTCCTCTTCCGGCTCGAAACCGTGGGCAGCGTGGCCGACCTAACGACGCAGCTCTACGTGCTCGGCTTGCCTGACGACTACTTCGACGGCTACCGGAAGGCGCTCGGCGAGCTCGCGCTGCCGCACGTGTCGAACGTGGCGAGTCGCGTGTACCAAAAGACCCCCGTGATCGTCGTCGCCGGCGACGCGAGTACCCTTGGGGCGCCGCTCGCCAAGTTCGGCCCGGTCACCGTGCTCGATCCCGAACAGGGCTTCTCGTTGAAGAAGAGCTACCCCAAGGCACCGTAGGCCTTCACCCCTCGGCCCCGGGGCCGCCCTCGCTCAGAGGCTCGCCTGTGGATGACTCTGGGGACGATCTGCTGGCAAGCCTGGGGGGTGCCTGGGAGAAGGCTTGGGACATTCTGTTCAGTGGTTCCTAAGTTCAGTGTTCTCGCGGGCTTCGGATGGAGATGCCCGCCAAGGTCCCAAGCTATTGTGGTTTTTTCTTGTCCGAGCCCTAGGGGTTGGGGTAGAAGGCTTGTTCTCGCAGAGTGAGAAATCGCTGTGCGGGGTGTCAGTAGCTTACAGAAGCACAGCGAATCAGGAGCGCAGGTACTGAACAGACCTACCCCTCCTTTGATCTCCGCGCTGGCCCCGGTTTTGGCCAACACGGAGGGCCCGCTCGACGCACTTGGTGTCCCGCGGGGCACGAGCCCGAATCGAGACGTGGCAACTTGGCACTCGGGGTCTTAAGCAATTAGGCCCCACACAATCACGCACTCTGGCAGCAGCGCCTCAGTGTGGTCGTAGGGATTTGTCCTCGCTCTCCCGGTCTGAGCCTCGGTATCTGAGTGCCAGTCTGGGTGGCCCGTTGGCGTATTGGTCGATGGGTTCTGCTTGGTTTTTTGTTGGGAAACGCTCGGGAATTTTGGTTCGAGGAGGCAGAGAATGGCGCAATCGACGATCGTGGGTCAGGACAGCAAGGTGAACGTCAAGGTGTCGAGCCAGGGCAGCGAGTCTGCGGCGGCGTCGAAGCGAACACCGTCGAAGCGACCCAAGAAGGGCCTCAACGTCGAGCGTCGCTACACGGAAGCGGGTTCCGACCCGTTCGCGGGCATCGTCTGGGAGAGCCGTCAGAGCGTCATCACGAACCCTGACGGCTCGGTTGTCTTCAAGATGGAAGGCGCCGAGGTGCCTGCGAACTGGTCGCAGCTGGCTACGGACATCGTCGTATCGAAGTACTTCCGCAAGGCCGGGTTGCACGGCGACAAGGCCGTGGGCGAAACCAGCGTGCGCCAGGTGGTGCATCGCATCGCCCACACCATCCGCGCCGCGGGTGAGGAATTTGGCGGCTATTTTGCGTCCAAGAAGGACGCTGACAATTTCGAGGCCGAGCTCGCCTGGATGATGGCAAACCAGTACGGCGCCTTCAATTCGCCCGTCTGGTTCAACTGCGGCCTGTTCCACGAGTACGGCATCAAGGGCTCGGGCGGCAACTGGGCGTTCGACGAGGCGACCCAGATGGAGGTCGAGACGGCCGACGCCTATAGCCGCCCCCAGTGCTCGGCGTGCTTCATTCAGTCCGTCGACGATGACCTGATGGCGATCTACGACCTCGTGAAATCCGAGGCGCGCCTGTTCAAGTACGGCTCGGGCACGGGCAGCAACTTCAGTCGGATCCGCGGCAAGCAAGAGAAGCTCTCGGGCGGTGGCACCTCGAGCGGCTTGATGAGCTTCCTGGAGGTGCTCGATCGCGCCGCCGGCGCGACCAAGAGCGGCGGCACCACGCGCCGCGCCGCAAAGATGGTCTGCCTCGACATGGACCACCCGGAAATCAAGGATTTCATCGGCTGGAAGGTGCGCGAGGAGCGTAAGGCCAAGGCGCTCATTGCAGCCGGCTACGAGAGTGATTTCAACGGCGACGCGTACCGCACCGTGAGCGGGCAGAACTCGAACAACTCGATCCGCGTGACAGATGACTTCATGCGCGCCGCGCTGAGCGGCGGCAAATGGCAGACGCGCGCGCGCACCACGGGCGACGTCGTGGAAACGCACGACGCAGCCGAGCTGTGGGACATGCTCGCCGAAGCGGCCTGGGCCTGCGCCGATCCGGGCGTGCAGTACGACAGCACCATCAATCGCTGGCACACCTGCCCGAACAGCGGGAAGATCAACGCCTCGAACCCGTGCTCGGAGTACATGTTCTTGGACGACACGGCGTGCAACCTGTCGTCGTTGAATCTGACGAAGTTCCTCGACGAGGACGGCAACTTCGATATCGCCGGCTATCGCCACGCCATCGAAATCTTCTTCATGGCGCAAGAGATTTTGGTGGATCTATCGTCGTACCCGACGTCGCGGATCGGCCGCAACTCTCACGACTATCGCCCGCTTGGCCTCGGCTACGCGAACCTGGCACGGTCTTGATGCTGCTCGGCATCCCGTACGACTCGGACAAGGGCCGCTCGATTGCGGGCGCACTCACGGCCATTCTGTGCGGGCACGCCTTCGGGGCCAGCGCGCGCATGGCCGGCTCCAAGGGCCCGTTCGACGGCTTCGCGAAGAACCGCGAGCCGATGCTGCGCGTGATGCGCATGCACCAAGAGGCCGCCTACGCCATCAACCGCGACGCCTGCCCCGAAACGCTCTGGCGTGCCGCCTGCGAAGATTGGGACGAGGCCGTCAAACTCGGCGAGGTGTTCGGCTACCGCAACTCTCAAGCGACGGTTCTGGCTCCGACCGGCACCATCGGTCTCTTGATGGATTGCGACACGACGGGCATCGAGCCCGATTTCGCGCTCGTGAAGTTCAAGAAGCTCGCGGGCGGCGGTTACTTCAAGATCGTCAATCAGTCGGTGCCTGAAGCCCTGCGCCGTTTGGGCTACTCGCCCGCGCAGATTCAGGAAATCGTCGCCTACGTGTCGGGCACGAACACGCTGCTCGGCGCGCCGCACGTGAACCGCGCGAGCCTCAAGGCCCGCGGCCTCACCGACGAAGAGCTTTCGAAGATCGAGGACGCGATCCCGGGAGTTTTCGAGATCACGCTGGCCTTTGGCCCTTGGGTCGTCGGCAAGGAAACCTACGAGCGGCTCGGCGTGACCGTCGAGAAGATGAGCCAGCCTGGTTTCAATCTGCTGAAGTTCTTGGGCTTCTCCGAGAAGGACATCGAGGAGGCGGGCGACGTCATCGTCGGGCGCATGACGATCGAGGGTGCGCCCTACCTGCGCGACGAGCACTACCCGGTGTTCGATTGCGCGAATCGCTGCGGTCGCATCGGTGAGCGCTATTTGGCCCCCATGTCCCACGTGAAGATGATGGCAGCCGCTCAGCCGTTCCTGTCGGGCGCCATCAGCAAGACCGTGAACTTGCCGAACGACGCGAGCGTCGACGACGTGCGTCAGATCTATGAGGAGGGCTGGAAGCTCGGCTTGAAAGCCGTGGCGCTCTATCGCGACGGCTGCAAGGCGTCGCAGCCGCTCTCCACCTCGAGCAAAGAGCGCGCTAGCGATGCCCCGCCCGAGAGTGCTACCGCACCGAGTCCGCTCGCTGCTGCATTCCGCGCCTCTGAGGCGATTCGCCCGGAAGGCTTGCGCGTGCGTTTGCCCAAGAAACGTCACGGATTCACGCAGGAAGCGCACGTCGGCGGGCACAAGGTGTTCTTGCGTACCGGCGAATACGAAGACGGTTCGCTCGGCGAGATCTTCATCGACATGCACAAGGAGGGCGCTGCCTTCCGCTCGTTGATGAACTGCTTCGCCATGGCCGTGTCCGTGGGTCTGCAGTACGGCGTACCGCTCGACACGTTCGTAGAGCAGTTTACGTTCACGCGCTTCGAGCCGCACGGCGTCGTGTCGGGTCACACCAACATCAAGTTTGCGACCTCGATCGTCGACTACATCTTCCGCGTGCTCGGCGTGGAATACCTCAAGCGCTACGACTTCGCGCAGGTCAAGCCCGCCGAAGAGTCGAGCCCGATCGAGGATCCGACAGTGCCAAAGCTGGTTGCGGCGGCCGCGCCCCCGCGTGAGCTCGAGGCGCCGGCAGCGCACGCGGCGACGGCGCACGGCGCGCTCGACGCCCAGCTCGAGGAAATGATGGGCGACGCGCCGGTGTGCGACGGCTGCGGGCACATCACTGTTCGTAACGGCGCTTGCTACAAGTGCCTGAATTGCGGCAACTCGATGGGTTGCAGCTGAGCCGCGACCGGGCGTGCGTTCGGAAGTAGCGCACCCCGGCTCACTACCTCGTCGGCCCGGATCCCGGGCCGTTTGCGACGACGGGCGTTCGCTTCGCTTAGCGCGAGCGTCGGCTTTTGTGCGCCAAGGCACGCGCTCCCAGCAATCTCTTGGAACTCACGCGCGGGCCGAGTAAAACGGCTCGCTGAGCGGGCGTGTGACCCGCCCTCGGAGACCCCCAATGAAGCAGACGACGAAAGCTCAAATGCTCGCCCCGCTCCTCCTATCGGCGTTGGTTCCCCTTTTCGCGATGGAAGCGACCGGGTGCAAGAAGGACGAGCCGCCGCCCCCCCTGCCTTCGGCGGCCCCGGCGGCCGTGCCGACGCCAACCGCGCCGGTCGAGCTCGTCCCCGAAGTTCCGGTGGCGCCCTCGGCGTCAGCCAGTGCGGAGCCCGTCAAGACCGGCGGCGGCAGCGTCGCAGGCTCGCTCAAGAAGTGCTGCGCGGCGCTCACGCAGAATGCGGCGAACGCGCCTGAGCCCAACAAGACGTACATGCTGCAAGCGGCGGCCGCCTGCAATATGGCGGCAGGCGCTGGCCAGGCCGCACCGGGCGCGCTTGCCACCATCAGCGCGGCCCTGCGCGGCGCTGGGCTGCCTTCCGCTTGTAAGTAGCGCGCCAAGTAGTCGTCCAGCCCAGTGTGAGGTGAGGTACCGCGCTCGCGCGAGGCCTCGGGTGCTCCACTGGGCTCGCTCGGAGTGAGCTGCTGGGTCGGGAAACGTCCCCACTGGTGTCGGGCGTGTCAGAGCGACTGCGTCGTGGGCACCAACCGTTCGGACGCAGCGTGCCTGGCGTCCTTGCCGCGAGCGCGCCCGTTCCGCTGAGCTAACGCTCTGCCGTTTCCGCATCGCGGTCGGACCTTCCGTGCACGTCGCGCTATGCGTTTTCCGCGTGGCGGTGGGAGTGTACCGCGTCGCGGTCGGACCTTTCGTTCGCGTCGCGGTCGGATCCGTGCACGTCGCGTTACCGCCTCGCGGTGGACAAGCGGATGCGACTTGAGGAGGGCGAACGGCACTTGCTGCTGGTGACACGAGCGCGCGCGGCCGCTCGCAGGGAGCGACCGCGCAGCACTCCTCAAGTTGCGCTCTAGCCGCAGCTGCCGTTCGCGCAAGTTTGACCGGGTAGGCAGCGCTTGCCGCAGCCGCCACAGTTGCGCGGATCGCTGAGCACGTTGACGCAGACGCCGCTGCACAGATTGGTTTCTCCGCCGCATGCGCAGACGCCGTTGTTGCAAGACGAGCCCTGGGGGCACGCCTTGCCGCAGGCGCCACAGTTCGATGGATCGACGCTCAGATCGGCGCAGGCCGATCCGCACAGCGATTGCCCCGCCGCACACACGCATTTAGCTGCCGTGCACGCCTGATCCACTGCACACGAGGTGCCGCAACCACCGCAGTTCGAGACGTCCGTGCTGGTGTCGACGCAAACGCCGTTGCACGAGGTTTCTCCGGCCGCGCACGAACAGGTGCCACCCGCACAAACCTGGCCACTGCCGCAAGCCATGCCACAGCCACCACAATTGTTGGGATCGTTCAGCTGATCGATGCACTGCCCGTTGCAGGTTCTCAGATTGAACGGACACGCGCACTGCCCCATGCGACAGGTTTCGAGGGCCGGGCACACGCGACCGCAGCCGCCACAATTGAGCGGGTCGCTCTGGGTTTGCACGCATGCGCTGCCACAGACCGTGCGATTGCCGGTGCAATTGTTGCGACACTGCCCGCCGCTGCAGAATTGGCCGGCAGCGCAGGCGATGCCGCAGCCTCCGCAATTCTGAGTGTCGCTGCGCATGTCGACGCAGGCACCGCCGCAGAACGTGGTGCGCGGATCACAACGGCACGCCCCCGACAGGCAAACCTGGCCGCCACCGCAGGAACGACCGCAGCTGCCACAGTTGGCGCTGTCCGAAAGCACATCCACGCAACCCGAGCTGCAGGCCGTTAGCCCGCCAGCGCAAGAGCAGTCACCTGCGACACAGCTCTGCTGCGTGGCGCAGGCGGCACCGCACGCGCCACAGTTGGCGCTGTCGATCGCCGTGTTGACGCAGCTCCCCGAGCAGTCGCTGTTGCCGCTCGGGCAAAGGCACTTCCCGGCGTTGCAGATTTTGCCCGGACCGCAGGCGATCCCGCAACCACCGCAGTTTTGGGTATCCGTGGAGATGAACGTACACTGACCGCCACAGTCCGCGGCGCCCGCCGGACACACGCAAAGCCCGGTGCTGCAACTCTTGCCCCCACTGCAGGCGTTGCCGCACACCCCGCAATTGGTGGGATCCGTGAGGATGCTGACGCAACGATTGCCGCAGAGGGCGGTGCCCGAAGGACAGCTGCACGTGCCGTTCGCACATTGCTCGCCAGCCGGGCACGCCGAGTTGCAAGCGCCGCAATTCGAGGTGTCACGCGAGGTGTCGACGCAAGCGCCCGCACAGTTGGTGGTGCCGGTCGGGCAGCTCATCGCGCACGTGCCATTGGCGCAGACCAAGCCCGCTGCGCAAGCGATTCCACAGCCCCCGCAGTTCTTGGGGTCGCTAGCGGTGTTCACGCAAGCGCCCGAGCAGCTGGTGGCCGCCGCATCGCAAGCACACTTACCTGCCACGCAGTTCTGTCGCGCGCCGCAGGCCACGCCGCAGGCGCCGCAGTTGGTCGCGTCCGCAGTCGCATCCACGCAGCGCCCACCGCAAGCGAGTTCCCCACCCGGGCAGGCGCAAACACCCATCTGACACGAGGTGCCCGGAGCGCAGGCCTTCGCGCAATCGCCGCAGTTATCGGAATCACTCGTGATATCGACGCAGCCGCCGCCGCAAGCCTTCAGGTTGCCCGTGCAGCTCGTGGCACACACGCCGCTCGAGCACACTTGGCCGGCGCCGCACGCATTGCCACACTTGCCGCAATTCTTGGGGTCGGACTGCGCATCGACGCAACTGCCCGCGCAGGCGAGTGAGCCCGCTGCACAGCCACACTGGCCGGCAACACAGGCGAACCCGCTGGAGCAAGCCTTGCCGCAACCGCCACAATTGTTGGCGTCCGACTGGGGATCGACGCATTTGCCCGCACAGGAATCAAAGCCGGCGGGACAACTGCACATACCGCCCACACAGGCCATGCCCCCGCCGCAGGTCGTGCCGCAGGCTCCACAATTCAGAGGATCACTCGTGACGTCGACGCAGCTCAGGCCGCACGCCTTGTTGGCGCCGCTACACGTAACGACGCACGCGCTCGCCTGACAGAAGGGCGCCGTCGAGGGGCACGCCAACCCGCATTTTCCGCAGTTATTTGGGTCGTTCGTGAGCGGACGGCACACGCCGCCGCAGCTCTCCGTGCCGCTTGGACAGCTGCATTTTCCGGCGGTGCACGCTTGTCCGCCGCCGCAAGTGATGCCGCATGCGCCGCAATTCTTGGGGTCCGAATCGACCAGGGAGCAGCCGGTCGCGCACGCGACTTGGCCCGGCGCGGCACAGCTGCAGGTCGCCTTCACGCAGGTCTGCCCGCTGCCACAGCTGACTCCGCAAGCTCCACAATTCTTCTGATCGGTGAGCAGGTCGGTGCATGCAGCGCCGCACAGAGTTCCGTTGCACGTGCCGGCGCTGCCGCCGACGGCGCCGCCCGCTCCCCCACCCGCGCCGAGTCCACCGAGGCCGACTTGGCCGCCCGTGCCCATTGCAGCGCCACCGGATGCGCGGCCACCGCTGGCAATGCCGCCACCCAACCCGAGACTCCCGCAGTCCGCGCAGTAGTCATCGATCGGCGTGCGACCGCAGCTCGCCGCAATCACGGACAGCAAGAACGTTGCAATCAGCACGGCCAGAGCGCGCGAACGCCGCTTCTGATTCGAGGAGCGAACGCTCGGGCCGCTGTTTAGAAGGAAGAATCGACGCATCCGTGTCCTCGCTGCTTACTACCTTCGAAGGCCGATGCGTTCCTGGTTTTCCTGCCCTGCGCGGGCGGGGACAGCACAAGCGCCACCAAGCATCGGCACTTCTCCGTGCCCATCCGTGAGCAGCCCGAAAACGGGGTTCCGGGCCGCCGTACTGAAAGTACCCCGAGAGCGCTCCGCGCGTCAGCTTTCTCCGGCGAAGGCCCGCGAGCCCAGTCTTTTTCCAGGCGCGCAGTTAAAGAAAATGATCGAACGAGCTTCCGACTCGTTGCCTCTTCCCGTGCTGCTCCAGCCACACGCCGGCCCCCGCTTGCACGCAGCCGACGGGCCGGGCCCACGACGGGCGACGGCGCGCCGGACCCGTGGCGAGCAATGCGTAGTCCTCCCCCCCTTGCAAGGCGAGCGACAGCGGCTCCACGCCGAGCGCGGCGCAAGCCGCCACGAAGACGGGGCTCAGCGCCCGCTCGAGGGCCTCAGCTGCGAACACGACACGCACGCGGCTCGCTTCGGCAAGGTGTTTGGCATCGCCGGCGAGCCCGTCGGAGATATCGATCGCCGAGCGCGCCTTGCCGCGCAGCCGGCGACCTTCGTCCAGCAAGGCGCGCGGACGTTGCCAGCGTGCGATGCAGGCTCGAATGGCGGCTCCGCGCCGCACGCCGCGTTGAAGCGCCAGAAGCCCTGCGGCCGCTAACCCAACCTCGCCGACGAGCCAGAGCTCGTCGCCCACTTTCGCGGCGCTCCGCAATAACGGCTTTTTGGCGCTGCCGACGAGCGTCGTGGTGAGCGACAACTCGGTCGCTTTGGTGAGGTTACCCCCGATCACGGGGCACTCGCAGAGTGCGGCCGCCTCGGCTTGACCCTTGATCAAGCGCTCGAGCTCGGAATCCGTGAACCCAGAAGGCAACGCCAGGCTCGAGAGTGCCGCCAGTGGATCCGCACCCATGGCCGCGACGTCACTCGCAGCGGCTTGAAAGGCGCGGTACCCAACGTCAGCCAGCGACAGCCAACGACGGTCGAAGTGAACTCCCTCGAACTGTGAATCCACGGTCCAAATCAGAGGGTCTTTGGTGTGCAGCACGGCGGCGTCGTCGCCAATGCCCAGGCGGATCCCGCGCGCTTTTGCGCTGCGCGGGCGGAGCCAGCGTTCGATCAGGGCGATGCGGCGGAACTCAGGGCTCTTCGCGGAGGGCACGCCGCACCATAACGTAGGCGTCGTGCTCAGGCGATGGTCGCGCGGCGCACCGGAATCGACACCACGAAGACCGTGCCTGTCGGCTGATTGCTCTCGATGCGCACCGTTCCGTCGTGGCCCTCGACCAGACGTCGCACGATAGATAGCCCGAGACCGGTACCGCCTTGCTCGCGGGTCGAACTCGAGTCCACCTGGTAAAAGGCGTCGAATACTTTGTCGCGCTCGGCTTCTGGAATGCCGATCCCGGTGTCGGAGACGCGAAACTCGACGGCCGTGCGCTTGGTGCCAAGCAACACCATGCCGCCGACGTCACCCGGTGGCTGCGCATCCATCGAACCCAAGGCCGCGCTGACTGTCACGCGCCCACCGGGCGGCGTGAACTTAATGGCGTTCTCTGCGAGGTTTAGCAGCACTTGGCGGAGGCGCTCCGGATCCGCCCACAGCCGGGGCAGGCCCGCCTCGACGGCTTGCTCGAGGCGCACCTCTTTCTTGAGTGCGCCGGGCTGCAGAGTGGAGACGACTTCATTGACGACCTTCGCCACCTCCGCGTTGTTCTTACGCAGCGACATGGTGCCGCTCTCGAACTTGGAAAGGTCGAGCAAGCCCTTGATCAGCGCCAGCAGCTGCTCGCCTTTCTCGCGAATGGTTTGCACGAACTCGCGCTGCTCGCCGCTGAGTTCGCCCGCGAGCCCTTCGACCAGCATCTCGCTGTAGCCGATGATCGACGTCAGTGGGGTCCGCAGTTCATGCGACACGGTCGCCAGAAAATTGCTCTTGAGACGATCGAGCTCTTTCAAGCGGTCGTAGGCGACCTGGAGCTTCTGGTTCTTGTCCTCGAGATCGCGAAAGCTTTCGCGCACGCTCGCCAGGTGCATATTGCTGGTGAGGAGCGCGCGATGCTCGGCGAACAGCACCAGCTCCAGCATCCCCGACAGGTGCTTGGCGATTTTGCTGACTGACTCTTCGCTCGCGCGTGGCAAGCGCAAAAACAGCTCGTTCGCCTTGGCTCGGTCCAGGTTCGGATCGAGTGCGAGCAAAGCCTCTGCAATCCCCTGAGCCTCGGCGGGCAAGTAGGGGCCGAGGATCATGCGCCCCATCGAGCGACTGTCGTATTCGAGTGTGACGATTTGATACTCTGCGCCGGTCGCGCAGCGGTACGTCACGCGCCCCTCGGGGCCAGGCAGCTTGGCCTTCACTGCGCCGATCATCTGATCGATGGCGAGGCGCGTGGCGCGAAAGCCCGACAAGTAGGTGTAGAGCTCAATCTCGCGCCCAGCGTCGGCTAGCAAGCGCCCATCCTCGGAGAAGATGCGCAACGTCATGCGGAACAGATCGAACGCGCTGCCGAGGATTTCCGCGAGCGCTTCACGATCCAACAAATCTTCGAGCTTCACGCCCTCGCCGAGCGTCAACTCATCGAAAGAGCGTTTCTCCGCTGCCGTCGTCATCGTCCCACTGCCTCGGGGCGCAACACGTCGAGGGCGCCTCCAACACTCGTCCGGAGAATGTCCGGAAGCCCTCGGCTCTGCCCGAGCTTTTGCGCCACCTGTCCGAGAAACGCCTTGGAGTCGAAGCCAAACTTGCGATCGAGTTCGTGCTCTGCGTCGAGCGCGCTCCAAGTAAGGTGCAAGAGGCCGATGAAGCTCTCGACCACTCCGAGCCCACGCGTGGCAATCGCCATGTACACGGGCTCGCGGCCCTGAGCCGCCAGCTGGGCGATCTCTTCGTCGCTGCGCACGGCGGGCATATCGCGTTTGTTGAACTGGATGATGAGCGGCATACTGCGCAGGGCGAGGCCGTGTTCCTTGAGGTTTTGCTTCAAATCCATGAACGATTCGGCGTTGTGTTGGGTCTCGGAAACCCGTGAGTCGGCGATGAAGGCGATGCCGTCCGCGCCCTGGACGACTAAGCGTCGCGTCGATGCGTGGATGACCTGTCCAGGCACCGTGAAGACCTTCAGGCGCACCGCCAAGCTCCCTTGATTCTTGAACGTGAGCGGGAGCAGGTCGAAAAACAACGTACGATCGTCGCGCGTTTCGAGCGTCATCAGGCGCCCGCTCGAGCCCGGCGCTGCTGCGGCATGCAGCGCCTGAAGATTCGTGGTCTTCCCGCTCAAGGCAGGGCCGTAGTAGACGAGCTTGATGGTGAGCTCGCGGTTGACGAAATCCAGCTGCACTAGTGCCTCACGAAGGGTTATACGACCAAGACGCGAGCCGCCTGAGACCCGGCCGACATTCAACCTGTCAATCTAACACGCCGCCCCTCATGAACCCAACGCTTCCTCTCTGGGTGCTAGTCGCCAATGCGGGGCCAATGTCGGTCTCTGTCGACCCGGCGGCGTTGCTCCGGTTTTCGACACGCTGGGGCGTACGTTTCGAACCGGTTCCGCGACCTCCGGCCCGGGCTGACGCGCAGGAAGACGCGTCGGCGCAGCAGGCACTCGAGCGCGTCGAGGCGCTCTTCGATGCGGCGCGCACTGCGCGCGGCGCGCTCCGCCCCGCAGAGGCAGGCGCCCACCTGGAGGAGGCGGAGCGCCTGATTCGAAACCACGCCGAGCTCCCGCAGGCGGCTTGGCTGATGGCCGAACACCATCTGCTACTTTCCGAG